>CAMLOZ010000081.1 GCA_946481625.1 uncultured Haloferula sp.
GCTGGTGTTCGGGCAGGCGGTCCTTGTAGGCGGCGTAGTCCTTGTAGTCCTCCTCGTCGTTGAGGAAGGTTTTCACGGCGGCTTCGTTGTCGGCCTTGCGCTTCTCCATCTCCGCTTGGAGCGCGCTGCGCTCTTCTGGGGTGGCACCCATGAATTTCATCCCGAGCTCCTGCTGGTCGGCGATCTCCTTGCCGAGGAGATCCTTCAGATAGTTGGTTTCATCGGGAGTGAGGCCGAGGGTGCTAATGAAATCCTCGTACATCATTGCCACGGCGATCTTCACGCCTTGGTTCATCATCGCCTTGCCGGCGGGGTTCTCCCACATTTTGCGAACCGTCTTCGAAAAGTCGCCATCCTCGCTCCCGGCAACTTCGGGAGGCGTCACCGGCTTAGGCTTGCGGTCGGTTTTCGAGGGGCGTGCCGGGGCAGGGGGCTGATCCCCGGTGGTTGACATTGCAGAAGCGGAGCCGGTTCCGGCAACGACTGTCGAGGTGGCCTGGATTTCGGAACGCAGCTTGGCGATGCGTGATTCCTCGATCGCGACGGTGGCGAGGACCGCCAGGAGTATCAGGCTCAAGGCATGAGGGGTCTTCATGAAACCACGCTGTCAGAATTCCCGCGGCGCAGCCATTCCAATCACGAGACCAATCTCCAAGCGGCGGCGGCCGCCGATAAGTAGAATCGGCATTTGACGCGGATCGGGGTAACGCCGATGAAGGAAGCGGCCCGCAAGCCACCCGAAGCCATGCGCGTGAAAATCGGCGATACGGTCAGGCTCCCCGGATTTCCGGGACTGCTGAAAGTAGAGGATATTTCCGGTGCCCTTGGAATCGTCCGCTGGAGTTCCAGCAGCGGCGAGACGATCCGCGGCGAGGTTTTCCTTTCGCAGTTGCAGCCGGCGGACTGGTACCAAGGCAAGGAAGGCTATACGAGCCACATTGGCGTGGCAGAGCCTCCGGCTTTCGCCGAGGAGCGTTGGGATCCGCCGGCGGATGTGTGAGGGTGCAAGGTGCGAGGATTCCTTCTGCGGGCCAATGGCCCGCGTTCCCGGGGGGGGCTCAGGCCGAGAGCAAGAAGCCGCCTTCGATCCGGTCCCTGTTTCTCACGGGCCGCACTTCGGCGGCGAGTGCCGCCATGAACTCGGTGTAATGGACCAGCTCCATGCGTCCGTCGTGATGCTCCACGATGGCGGTCATGCTTTCGACCCAATCGCCCGAATTGAGATAGCGGACATCGCCTACCTGTTTGTCCTCCGGCGTGTGGATGTGGCCGCAGATGATCCCGTCGCAATTCCTCTTGCGGGCGAACTCCTGGAGTTGCTGTTCGTACTCGCCCACGAAGTTCACCGCGGATTTCACGCGGGCTTTGATCGCCTTGCTCACCGAATAGTATTCTTTCCCCCGCCAGGAGCGGTAGCGATTGTAGATCCGGTTCGCGCGGAGCAATGCATCGTAGCCGATCGCGCCGAGGACGGCGACCCACTTGTGGTTCGTCGAGACGGCATCGAAGCCGTCGCCGTGTACGACCAGATAGCGTTTGCCATCCACGCCCTTGTGGATGTGTTCCTTCACGAACTGGAGTTTTCCGAAGCCGAGCGGCAGGAAGCGTTCGAGGATGTCGTCATGATTGCCGCGGAGGTAAACGATCTCGGTATCATCCTTCTCCATTTTCTTCAACACCGTGCGGATGAACTTGCTGTGCCGTTTGCGCCACTTGGTGCCGCGCTTGAGTGCCCAGCCGTCAATAATGTCGCCGTTCAGCACCAGCTTGTCGCAGCGGGTGTGTTTGAGGAAGTCGATCACCTCGTGGACCTTCGCATCCTCCGTGCCGAGGTGGATGTCCGAAAGGAAGATGGTGCGGAAGTTCCGTTTCGGCCGCTTCTTGCGTTCCTTTAGCGTGAGTGTCACGGGTCCCCTCGCCTCGCTGGCTTCGACGAGATGGCTTTCGAAGGACTCGACCACCTGCTCCCAGCCCAGCGATTCCGCGGACTGCCGCGCCCGCGAACGGAAGCTCTCGTCCCGCCAGTTGTGCAGCGAGGCGAAACACTCGCCGAGATAGGCATCTCGGTCACCCTTCGGGCACTTCAGGCCGTTCCGGTCGTGCTCCACGTGGCGGGCGGAGGCGGCATAGTCGTGGCTCACGGTAATCAGGCCGCTGGCCATGCCTTCGAGCAGGACATTGCCGAAGGTCTCCGTCTCGCTGGGGAAAAGCAGGATATCCGCCGAAGCATAGTGACGGGCGAGATCTTCTCCCGTCTGCATGCCGGCGAAGTGAACGAAGGAATGCTCCGCCTGGAGCTTCTCCCGCAGGGGCCCATCACCGACAACCACGCAACGCAGGTCCGGCACGCGCTCGCGCATCTTGCGGAAGCACTCCATCGCGAAGGGAAGGTTCTTCTCGGCGGCGACCCGACCGACGACAATCGCGACCGGCGATTCGGCCCGTGCCCCCCACTCCGCGCGCAGCGCCGCGTCGCGTTTCGCGGGATCGAAGAGAGTGGTGTCCACGCCCCGGCCGAGAAGGCGGACGTTGTTGAAGCCCTCGCGGCGGAGCATGTCCACCACGTCGTTGGTGGGAGCCATCGTCAGGTCGGCACGGTTGTGGACGCGCTTGAGATAGGCCATCGCCGCCGGCTGGAGGCCTCCGAGGCGGTACTGCTCCATGTACTGGTGGAAATTGGTATGGAAGCCCGCGGCCACCGGGATCTCGAGCGAGTTCGCGGTTTTGATCGCGGAGCTTCCGAGCGGGCTCTCGGTTGCGACGTAAACGGCGTCCGGGCGGCGTTTCAGCCAACGCTTGCGGAGCTTGAAGGGACCCGGGAGCCCCACGCGGACCTCCTTGTATCCCGGCAAAGGCACCGAGGCGGCGATCGTTTCGCCCTTTCCCCCGCCCTCCCCCGTACGAATCACGTGGACCAGATGTCCCTTGCGGCGCAGGCCGTCGCAAAGGCGACCGAGCGTCATGGCCACGCCATTGACGTCGGGAGCGAAGGTATCGGTGACAATGTCAATTCTCATGGATAATCAAGTGTTCCAAACGAATCGCAATCAGGGTGTAGCATGGGCGCACGCTTCCCCGTTTCACCTTTCAAGTGGCGATTTCGACACCTCCCTTTGCCTCGGTTCCGCCCCCGCCGGCCCGTCACTCGATCCACACCGTATCCATCAGCCGCTTGAAGTAGCCGGGATCCTTCCGATGGCTTTCCCGCGACTCCCGCAGTGAGAAATGATAGGCCACTTTCTTCGCGGCATAGAGACGGCTGCTGAATACCGTGTCGCCACTTTGGCCATCAGGCCAACGCATGTGGGCTTCCACCACCTGTTCCATCACGGGGATTCCGCGGACGCTGCCGGTGCCGCGGCTCAGCTCCCGGACCTCTTTAACGTTAGGAGTGGCGCTGAACTTTGCCAGCGCCTTGTCGGCGATGCTATCTGCCATCCGCTTGGATTGCGAAGCGGGCAACGACGCCGGATCCGCCTCATGGGCTTGGTGGACCACGATGAAGAGATCGTAGCCGTCGCGGGTCGCATCGGTCGCGGCGAAGGCTTTGGGAGATGGTGCGACAGTTCTCTCCCATGTGCCGGGCAGGGTAAATGAGGCGTCGTGGAAGCGATGAGTTGAAGAAGCACAGGAAACGAAGCCGATCATGGAGCAGGCCAGAACAAGGCGAAGCAGGAAGGATGGTCCGGGAAGGTCTTGCATGATGCTTTCTCCATGGCCGTGCCGCTCACGTTTGGCAAGTCAGCGGGGAAACCGCTTGCATTCAAGCGTCCGGGCATGTATTCAAGCCGTGTCGGCTGCGGCTGACAGGAGCCAATTGACGGTTCCAGCCCTTTTCCGGTCTTCATCGATGAGCGATGGTTCGGGGATTCCCTTGATGCTCATCGACACCGCCAGCCGCCGGGATTCCGCGCGGGCAGGCACCCCAACACATGACCCCGACCACGTTCGAGGCGCTGCCGCTGGCTGCGCCCCTCCACCGCGCATTGCGCGAACTTGAATACACCACGCCTTCGCCGGTTCAGGCGCAGGCCATCCCGCTTCTGCTAGAAGGGCGGGATTTGCTCGGATGTGCCCAGACCGGCACCGGCAAGACCGCCAGCTTCGCGTTGCCGATTCTCCATGCGCTTCACGAAAAGCCGCGCCCGCTGAAACAGAAGTCGGCGCGCACGCTGGTGCTCACACCGACCCGCGAGCTCGCGGTGCAGGTGGCCAAGAGCTTCTCGACCTACGGCCGCCACGTGCGCTTCCGCCAGACCCTGATTTACGGCGGTGTGGGACAGAATCCCCAGGTGGCAGCCATGCGCACCGGCGTGGACGTCCTTGTCGCGACTCCCGGCCGTCTGCTCGATCTGATCGAACAGAAGTTCCTCGATCTCTCCGGTGTGGAATTCTTCGTCCTGGATGAGGTGGACCGCATGCTGGACATGGGCTTCATGCGCGATGTGAAGCGCATCGTGGCAATGCTCCCGCAGCAACGCCAATCGTTGTTCTTCTCCGCCACGCTGGCACCGAACATCGTCCAGCTCGCCGAATCGATCCTGCGCGAACCGGCACGGGTGAGCATCCAGCCGGAAACGACCACCGCCGAGCGCATCGAGCAGCGCGTCGCCTTCGTGCACAAGGACAACAAGCGCCCGCTGCTGGAACAGCTCCTGGCCGAACAGGCCAAGGCCGACAGCGCGAAGCTCACGATCGTCTTCAGCCGCACGAAGCACGGTGCCAACAAGCTCGCGAAGAGCCTGTCCCTCGCCGGCTTCCAAGCCGACGCGATCCACGGCAACAAGTCGCAGGCGCAGCGCGAGAAGGCGCTCGACCGCTTCCGCAAGGGTCTTACCCCCGTGCTGGTCGCCACCGACGTGGCCGCCCGTGGTGTGGACGTGAAAGACGTGGGGCTCGTGGTGAACTTCGACCTGCCGAACGAACCCGAGGCCTACGTGCACCGCATCGGCCGGACCGGTCGCGCGGGTGCGGACGGCTTGTCGGTTTCCTTCTGCTCGGAAGACGAACTCGAATACCTGCGGGAGATCGAGAAGGTCATCCGCATGTCCGTTCCGCGTTGGGATGATCATTCCTGGCACGTCGAGGCGCTGGCCGACCGGCATGCCCGGGGCCTGCGTGTTTCCGCCCCGGTACGGGTGGGTTCCGGCAATGCCAACCGCGGCGGACAGAACCGCGGTGGCGGTCAGGGCCAAGGTCGCGGCGATCAGGGCGGTGGTGGCAACCCCTCGCGCCGCCGTCGCGGTGGCCGCAGCCGCTACAGCAGCAGCAGCCGCTGAATGATCTGATTTCGAAAAGCCGCTCCCGACGAGGGGGCGGCTTTTTTTTGTTCCCGGCATGAAAGAGAGAAAATCCGGCGGCTTCACGTTTTCTAAAGGTGACTCCTGACAATGTAACCGCATGAGAACGACCGGACGCCGCATTGCTTTCATTGTTGCCGCGGGTTCGTGCGTGCTCGGGTCCTCCTGCATCAAGCCGGGAGCGGCGAAGGCACCGAGCGTCTCGCTGCCGGTCTCGTGGCGGAATGCCGCGGATTTCCCGACGGCGGCCCCGGACCGCGATCTTTCGCGCTGGTGGGCGCAGTTCGGCGACGCCCGTCTGACGCGTTTGATCGGCGAGGCGCTGGCCGGTAATCGCGACGTCGCTTCGGCGGCATCGCGGGTGCGCCAGGCCAAGGCCCAGCGGGACGCGCAACGCGCCTCGCTTTTTCCAAGCCTCGATTACTCCGGCGCACGTAGTAATTCCGGCTCATGGGTCAGCGGCGGCAACGATCAATCGGGAGTGGCCTACTCCGCGGGGCTGAGCGCCTCGTGGGAGATCGACTTCTTCGGCAAGAACCGTCATGCCTTGCTGGCTTCATCCGCAGATGCCCAAGCGGCCAAGGAGAACCTCCACTCGGCACAGGCGTCGCTCGCCTCGGAAGTGGCGCTCGCCTACATCGACCTGCGCGCCGCGGAGTCGCGGCTGGAGGTGGTGAAGAAAAGCGTGTCGACGCGGGAGGAGACCCGGCAACTGGCTTCGTGGCGCGCCCAAGCTGGCGAAATCGACGCCTTGGAGCTCCGCCAGGCCGAATCGAGTTTGGAGAGCGCACGCGCCTCGCTGTCCTCGCTGGAACAGAGCACGGGCCAGGCCCGCAACCGGCTCGCGCTGCTCTGCGGGCGCGAACCGGGCGGCCTTTCGTTGGGCTCGGGCGATGTGCCCTTGCCCGGTCGCAAGCTCGCAGTCGGCATTCCCGCGGATACGATCCGGCAGCGTCCCGACGTGCGCTCGGCTGGCTATGGCTGGGTCGCGGCTGTCTCGCGGACCCGGTCAGCGGAAGGGGAACGACTGCCGAGTCTCCGGCTTTCCGGCAACCTCGGCATCGACACGCTGCGCACTTCGAAGCTCTTCAGCCCCGAGACGGCGGCGGGAAGCTTGATCGCGGGGATCTCCGGTCCGATCTTTGATGCGGGACGCATCCGCGCGAACATCGCGACACAGGGGGAGGCGCAGGAACAAGCGCTCTTGTCCTACGAATCGACGGTTCTCACAGCCCTCTCCGAAGTGGAGGACGCGTTGATCGCCTGCCGTCGCACGGAGGAACGGCTCGCTTCCACCGAAAGGGCGGCTGCAGCGGGCCGCGAGGCCTCGAAGCTCGCAACGCAGCGCTACCGCACCGGCGTGATCGACTTCCTCACCGTGCTCGATGCCCAACGCAACGATCTCGCGCAGGAGGAAAGCCTCATCAATGTCCGCGCCGATCGCGCGGCCGCCCACGTCCAGCTCTACAAGGCGCTCGGCGGCGGCTGGTCCGCAGGATCCTGAATTCTTTTTTCGCACCCGCATGTCCAAGCCCGATTCATCTGAAGATCTCGCCGCTATCGTCCGCCGCGGCGCATCCCGCCCCGTGAGGAAGTGGTTTTTCATCATCCTCGGCGTCGCCGTCCTCGGTGCCGGAGGTTGGTACTACAAGTCCCGTGAGAGCGAGGGTCCGCAAGGACCGGAATATGTGATCCAACCCTTGGAACGAGGAGATATCTCGATCGAGGTGACGGCCACCGGCACCTTGGCTCCGATCAACCAGGTGACGGTGGGTAGCGAGCTATCCGGCACTGCCGCGGAGGTCTATGTCGACACCAATGATCTGGTGAAGAAGGGCCAGCCGCTCGCCAAGCTGGATACCACCAAGCTCGAGAGCCAGACCGAGCGCAGCCGGGCCGTCTTGCTAGCCGCAAAGGCACGGGTGAACCAGGTGGAGGCAACCCTGAAGGAGAGCGAGGCCTCGCACTCGCGGCTCCAGGAGCTTCACAAGATCAGCGGCGGCCAGACTCCTTCGAAGGCGGAGATGGAAACTTCCGACGCCACGGTGAATCGGGCGAAGGCGGATCTGGAAAGTGCCAAGGCATCCGTGGTTCAGGCGGAGGCGGACCTGAGGTCGATCGAACGGGATCTGGGCAAGACGATCATCCGTTCGCCTGTCGATGGCACGGTACTCACCCGCAAGCTGGAGGTCGGCCAAACGGTAGCGGCATCATTCACCGCGCCGGAGCTCTTCATTATCGGCGAGGACCTGCGGAAGATGGAACTCAACGTCGCCGTGGGTGAAGCCGAGATCGGCCGGCTCGAAGCCGGTCAGGAAGCCGAGTTCGAGGTCTCCACCTGGCGCCAGCGCGTTTACAAGGCATCCGTGAAGAAGGTTCTCTTCGGATCCGTGATCACGAACAACGTGGTGACCTACAGCACCGAGCTCGAGGTCAACAACGACGACTTGAGCCTCAGGCCGGGCATGACCGCCACGGCGAACATTTTCGTCGCGCGGAAGGAAGGCATCCTGAAGGTATCGAACGCGGCATTACGCTTCGATCCCGCTGCTGCGGCGAAGCTCGGGAAGAGCGCGGATGACGAGAAGCGGACGCTCGTGCAAAACCTTTCCCCGGGCGGCGGCCGTTGGCGCCGCGCCGCGGGTGGCGGCGGCGGTGCCCCCGGAGGATCTCCGGACCCCAAAAAAGGGGCCAGGATCTGGGTGCTCAAGGAAGGCAAGCCGGTGGAGTTGCCGGTTACGGTGGGCATCACCGATGGCAACCACACCGAGATTTCCGGCGAAGGCCTCACCGAGGACATGCCGGTGATCGTCAGTGCCAAACCCATGACCGCCGCCTGAGGATGGAAAGTCTCATCGAGCTCAGTTCACTTACCAAGACCTACGGCAAGGGTGATGCCGAGTTCCAGGCGCTCAAAGGCGTGGACCTCACCATCACCAAGGGCGAGTTCGTAGCGGTGATGGGACCCAGCGGCTCCGGCAAATCCACGCTGATGAACCTGCTCGGTTGCCTCGATACCCCGACCACCGGGTCTTACCTGTTCGAGGGAATCCCGGTGAACCAACTCAACAAGGACCAGCGGTCCCTGCTTCGGCGGCATGCGCTCGGGTTCATTTTCCAAGGCTTTAACCTCCTCGCGCGCACCTCCGCCCTGGAGAATGTGGAGCTGCCGCTGCTCTACCGGGGCTACACCCGCCGCCAGCGTCATGAGATGGCACGCGCCGCACTCGCCAGCGTGGGTCTTCCCGACAAGGAGCGGAATACTCCCGCCGAACTTTCCGGCGGCCAGCAGCAGCGCGTCGCCATCGCCCGCGCGATCGTGACGAATCCCGGCACGCTTTTCGCGGACGAACCGACCGGCAACCTGGATTCCAAGACGACCCTGGAGATCATGCATCTGCTCTGTCGCCTGAATGACGAGCGGGGCATCACGATTCTCATGGTGACGCACGAGGACGAGGTCGCCCACTATGCGAAGCGCATCGTCCATGTCCGCGACGGCCTGATCGGTTCGGACGTTCTCAACGAAAACCGCCCGGTCAGGGCCGCGAAGCCATGATGTCGATGTTCTGGAATGCCTTCATCATCGCGCTCCGCGAAATCCGCCGGAATCTCACCCGGGCCTTCCTCACCGTGCTCGGCGTGGTGATCGGCGTGGCTGCGGTAATCACCATGGTCACGCTCGGCAGCGGAGCGACCGAGGCCTTGAAACAAGGGATCTCGAAGCTCGGCAACAACCTCCTCACCGTGCGCCCCGGCCAAGGCTGGGGTCCATCGGCAGCACCGCTTTTCAGCGCGATGGACGTGGAGATGATCCGCTACCAGATCCCCGGTATACGTCACATCTCGCCAATGTCGAATACGAATGTCCAAGCCATCTATGGCGAGGAAGCTCGCTCGACCGACGTCCAGGGAGTTTACCCCGAGTATTTCCCAATCGGGAATTGGAAGATCGCCAGCGGCCGTTTCTTCGATACGGACGAACTGAAGGAAGGGGCGCCGGTCGCAGTTATCGGCGAGACGATCAAGAAGGAGCTTTTCAATGGCGTGGATCCGCTCGGAGAGAAGATCCGCCTGCTGAACACGGCCGTCACTGTCATCGGCGTGACCGAGGTGAAGGGACAAGCCGGGTGGGGCGATGACCTTGACGACAACATCATCATCCCGCTCACCACCCTGCAGAGCCGCCTGAATGGCCAGATGTTCAAACAGAACGTCAACCAGATCATGATCTCCACGGAGGACGGCTATCCGACCGACTCGGTCATGGCGGACATCACCTCGCTGATGCGGGAGCGCCGGAACCTGCCCCGCACCGTGGCGAACAACTTCTCGGTAACCGACACGCGCCAGATCGCGGAAGTGATGAGTTCCAGCGTTAAAACCATGACCGGCCTGCTGGGTGCGGTAGCCGGCGTCAGCCTGCTTGTGGGCGGCATCGGGATCATGAATATCATGCTGGTTTCGGTGACCGAGCGGACACGGGAGATCGGCATCCGCATGTCGATCGGAGCCAGGGCGCGGGAGGTCATGCTGCAGTTCCTGGTCGAGGCCGTTACCCTTTCCTGCGTTGGCGGCGTGAGCGGGATCGCATTGGCGTATGGCTTGTGTTACGTCCTGTCCCCGCTGGTTGGCGCTCCCTTCACGTTCGATCCGAAGACGCGCAAGGCGATCGCGCTGCCCGAGCGTTGGCGCACGG
>CAMLOZ010000082.1 GCA_946481625.1 uncultured Haloferula sp.
GGTGGGCTCGTCCGCGATGACCAGGTCGGGCCGCAAGGCGAGGGCCATGGCGATGACGACCCGCTGGCGCATGCCGCCGGATAGCTGGTGCGGGTAATCCCCTGCCCTGAGTTCGGGAGCCGGAATCTTGACGAAGCGGAGCATCTCCACCCCGGCGGCCCAGGCGTCCTTCTTGCTCATGCCCTTGTGGACGAGGAAGCACTCCGCAAGCTGCTTGCCGATGCGGTGGACGGGATTGAGCGCGGTCATCGGTTCCTGGAAGATCACGCCGATCTCATTGCCGCGAACCTTGCGAATTTCCTCCCGCTTGAGCCTTGTAAGGTCGCGGCCTTTGAAGTTCACCTCGCCTTGCAGGATCTTGCCCGCGGGTTGCGGCAGCAGGCGGACGATCGACATGGCGGTGACGCTCTTGCCGCAGCCGGACTCGCCGACGATACCGAGCGTCTTGCCGCGTTCGATCTCGAAGGACACCTGATCCACCGCCCGGACGAGACCGGCATCGGTATCGAAGGCGGTGATGAGGTCGCGGACCTGGAGGAGAGGCTCGGGCATGTCAGTTCTCGGCAGCTGTCTTGCTCCGGTGTTGGTCGTACACGACACTCTTCTCGGGGAAGGTTCTACCTTCCTTCATGGCTTGTAGGGTGTCCTTCTTCATCTCTTCGTCGATCCAGAGCACGTAGGTCATCTCAGGATCATTCGCCATGCGGACGTTGAAATTATCCGGCCAGCGGATCCAGCGCCAGTACACCACGCGATAGAAGGGCCGCGTGAAGGCGGGCACCCAGACCGCACGCTCGTGCAAGATCTCCTCCAACTGCCGGGTCGTATCGCGCACCACTTCTTCGCTGCGGGCGAAACGGTTTTCCTCGATAAGAGGGTCGAGGGCCGGATCGGCGAAGGAGCTGATGTTGTTGCTCATCGGCTTCGGCTTGCGGGTCCCCGGTTCGTAGGCCTCGGAGGAGTGGAAGCCCTGATAGAAATCAGGGAAGGGCAACTGAAGTCCCCATCCCATGAACGCGATATCGTGTTCCTTGCGCTGCACCTTCGCGAAAGAAGCGCTGTTGTCCATCCCTTCGAGCTTGAACTCGACCCCGGCTTTCTTCGCCTCCTCCTTGATGCGCAGCATGTACGCGTCATAGGTGGGAAGCTTGGTGTAGTTGATTGTGAAGGAAAGGCGGCGCCCCTGATCATCGCGCAGAATCCCGTCGGGGCCGAGCTCCTTGAAGCCAGCCCGAGCGAAGGCCTCCCTTGCCTTTTCAACCGAGAAAGGCCGGGTCCTGAGGGTGGGATGCGAGTATTGGGCATAGCCCCCCTGCACGAGATGAAGCCGCTCAGCCTCGCCGCGCATGTCGAATTCGATCACCTTCTCCCAGTTCGAGGCGTGCTGGAGCCCGATGCGGACGTCTTGGTTCGCGAGTATGGGATGATGCAGGTTGAGATACAACCCGGCTGAAACCGCCGGGTATTCGTAATAGAAGCGGGCTTTCTCGATGTAGCCGTTGAAAACTTGCGGGACCTCGGTCTGCTCGAACCATTTCCTCGCATCCATCATCCAGTAAACCTCGATGTCGCCGTTGAGGACCATCTGGAATACCTTTTCATCATCCCGCACTAGGTTGTACACCATCTTGTCGGGATTATAACGATACTTGTAGTACTTTCGGTCCTTGGCCCACCAGTTCTTCACCCGGGTCATCGTGATCGAGCGGCCCTTGTGGACATTCTCCGGGCGGATCTCATAGGCCCCGGCGGTGGGCCGGCAGCGCCAATTGTATCGGGACTCGAAATCGGGGCCGAACTCGCGGTAAAAATCCTCCTGAAACGGGTAGGCGCTGGCAACGAAGGGAGCCAATGGCTTCGGGGTGGCCATCCGCATGCAAAGATAGTCATCCCCGTAGGTGGCCACACCCCAGAACTGGTCTTTCGTGTATTGCCGGTAATGGGTCTCGGAGAGGTACTCGGAGAGGTAGATGTAATAGGTCATCAACCAGTCGCGGGAGGTGATATCCTTGCCGTCCGACCAGCGGGCGGTGGTGTCGATGTGATAGTAAACCGTCTGGCCATCGGCAGCCACCGCCCAGCGATCCGAGATCGAGGGCATCAGCTTTCCCGTTTCCGGGTGGAGATTGACGAGTTGCATCTCCATGTCGTCCCAATGGTAATGGCGGAAGCTATTGTTCCCCTCCGCCCCGAGGGTGCGAAGGGTCGAGGGGAAGGCATTCCCGATGATGTAACCGTGGAGGGTGCCGCCCTTTTTCGCCTCCGGTGAACCGATCTCCGGCCCGTCTTCGGCGGTCTCCCACACTAGACCCTGCGGGAGTTGCTCCTCCGTGAAGAATTCGAAGAAATCGGGGCGCTCGAGGCGTCGCTTGAGATCCGCGAGAGCTTGCGTCTTCTTCTTCCGATCCGGCTCGGGGAGTTCCCCGGCGAGGGCCGTTTCGAGTTCCTTGAGTTCCTTCGCGAGACGAGCCGAGGTCTCGGCATTGAAACGCTTGTAGAAGGCTTCGCGCTCCGCGGTATTGTCGTAAGGCTTGTAGTCCTCGCCCTTCTTGCAGGCGGAGAGTAAAAACGTCGCCAGCCCCAGAGCGCTGGCGGCGAGCAGTGCGGCCGTTCGCTTCATTGGTAGGTGGTGAATTTCTTGGGATCGAAGGCCTCGCGGACCGCCTCGCCCACGAAGGTAATGAGAAGTAACACGCCGACCATCACGGCGAAGACGGAGCTGACAATCCATACCGATGACAGATTCGAAGTTCCGTCTTCCAGCACGCGGCCCCAGCTCGGGTAGCGGTCGGGCAAGCCGAAGCCGAGGAAGTCGAGGGCGGTCAGGGAAGCGGCCAACCCGGCCACGCTGAAAGGCAGCAACGTGACGATGGTGGAGATGGCATTCGGCAGGATATGCCGGAATATCACGCGCGGGGTTCCCGCGCCCTGAACCCGCGCCGCCGCGACGTAGTCGCGTGCCTTCTCCCGATAGGTGGCCGTGCGCAGGTAGGTGGATACGGTGATCCACGAGAAGGCGCAGAAGACCAGCAGGATGGTGAAAAGGTCTATGTTATCCCGCCCGATGTTCGCGGCGATGATGATGACCACGAGCAGGAACGGGATGTTGCTGAGGATCTCCACCAGCCGATCCATCACCAGGTCGAAGGTGCCACCGAAATATCCCATCATGCACCCGATCATGATCCCGACTCCGTAGGTCAGCAGGATGTAAACGAACGCCGCCTTGAAGATCACCTGCAGCCCGCCGAAGAGCTGCGCGGCGATGTCCCAGCCGTTTGAATCCGTGCCGAGATAGTGGCGTTCGGCCAATGAAGGCGGAGCCGGCTTGTAGATGATCTCGACCCAGCGCAGGCCCTCCGCCGGGGGTGCGGTATCGGGCACCGATGTTTCGGTCAGCTTGCCCTGGTGCCAGGTTTGCTTGCCGGCGAACTCACCATTGCCATCATAAAGGGTCGCGGGGCCCTCACGCAGGCCGCCACGAAAGCGCGCGTCGCGGACCTTGATCTCCGGAGCTTCCGGCCAGTACTGCACGGCGTAGCCATTGAAGGGCTGGCGGTCCCCGGCGCGGTGGATCTTGCCATCGAGATTATCCAAGGGACGCTTCTGGAGATCGTCCGAATCGAGCACCGGATTCCAAGGAACCGGCGGCATGATCACGAAGTCACCCGATTTCGCCGCCCTGAATCTCTCGCCGAGTTCGCGGTAGCGAGCCTCCTGATCATTCTCGCCCCCGAATACCTTCTCGCTGAAGGACGCCTGCCGGAAGGCCGGAAAGTACCATCTGCCCTGGTATTTCACGGCAAGGGCCTTGTTACCCACGATCGTTTGGTCGAGCGCGGCCAAGACGAGCAATAGCAGCAAGGCTCGGAACGAGAACCAGCCGCGGCCGATCGAACGGAAGCGGGCGAACCTCCGGACCGTGAGCGGATTCCATTGGAAGGAACCACCGAGCAGGAGCAGCAACAAGCCCGCCACCGCCATGATCGAACAAATCACGTGACCCACCAGGCGGCCTTGATCGTGACGCCAATGATCCGGCGAAAAAGCTCCGGGCTCCGAATTGAACGAGAAAAACCAGCGCAGGGAGGGGATCGATAGGCCTGCCTCGTGCCCTGCCGCCGCAGCGGCGGCCAGGAGGATCATCAAGAGTCCGATTTTGCGGGGAAAAGTCATCTCACTTGTAGCTCACCCGGGGATCGACGAGTGCGACCAGAAGATCGGAAAGCACCTTGCCCAGTGCCGTCAAGGTGGCGGCGACGAACAACACGCCGAGCATCACCGGCTCGTCCCGTTCCAGAACCGAACTGAATTGCAACAGCCCGAAGCCATCGATATCGAAGACCTTCTCGATCAGAATCGAACCCGCGACCAATAGCGCGAGATTCTGCCCGAAGGTGGTGGCGATCGGGATGATCGAGTTGCGGAAGGCGTGCCGGAAAACAGCGGCGGGATACGAGACGCCTTTGGCGGCAGCGGTTCGCACGTAGTCGGCCGCGAGATTATCCATGAGGTTGTTCTTCACCAGCATGGTCATGAAAGCGAAGCTCCCGATGAGGTAGCAGATCAGCGGCATGAAGGTATGGGAGGCGAGATCCTTCACCTTGCCCGCGAAGGACAGGCTATCGAAATCGTCGCCTGTGAACCCGCGGATCGGGAACCACCCGAGCTTGGCCCCGAGGATGACCACGAGGAGCGACCCCAGTGCATAGCCCGGCACCGAATAGCCGGCGAAAATCGCGACGGAACTGGCATTGTCGAGCCACGTGCGGTGCTTGATCGCCTTCAGCAGACCCAACGGCACGCAGACGGAGTAGACCACCAGGATATCGATCATCGCGAAATAGAGCGACACCGGCATTCGGTCCATGATCATCACGCCTACCGGATCCTGATACTTCTCCGAACTCCCCAAACTGCCTTGGAGCAGACCATCATAGGCGGGCTTGTAGAGCACCGCCCGGTACTCCGGCTTTTTGTGGAGCGATACGCCTCCCATCCACTTGTTCCAGCGCCGCACCTGCTCGTCGGGATCGCGGAGTCGCACGCGCCACTCGGAAAGATCCACGCCCTCCGGCCCTTCCAGCATGGCATCACTCCCCTTGCGGATCACGGTGGCTACATGAATCGACCCGGGCACCGGAATCCCGACCCGGTCGGAGCCTTCCGGAAACTCTTTACCGATCTTCTGGAGATCCCGCGGGACGACACCGAGCCACTCGCCGTAGGCGCGCATCATGCTCTTCTCCCGGTTTTTTTTCTCCTCCACGTCGAGGACCTGTTCGGCGGTGATCGCGGGGCCGCTGTCCATGCGCGTCCGTTTCTGGCCCTCCCCTCCCATCAGCGAGGCGAGGCTCCGCTCCACCGGTCCGCCGGGTGCCATGCGGTTGATGGCGAAAACCAGCGCCGTGATCCCCAGCAAAGTCAGCGGGATCAGCAGGAGGCGGCGCAGGAAATAGGCTTTCAAATGGCGGTACGAAGCTAACGGTTCCAGCGGTTCTAGCGAAGAGCCCTACCCTTGCAAGTCCCCGCGGATGTTTCGTGCACGTTTGGCCGAAATCGATGGGGAAGCTGCATGTTCACGACCAAAAGCGACACCGGCAGTGAAATTTTCCCTGCAATCCCGGCGCGGGACGCGCTAGTGCTGCGGCACGCATGACACGACTCGCCCTTTTCCTGCTCCCCGCCCTCCTCTGCCTGACCGGCTGCCAGCGGGAGACGCAGGTTCAGAAAGCGAACCGGGAGAAGATCCTGCTCGTGGGAAATTCCTCCGATCCGAAGTCGCTGGACCCGCATCTGGTGACGGGGGTGATCGAGCACAACGTCATCCGCGCCCTGCTGGAAGGGCTGGTGGCAGACGATCCCGCTTCGGACACCGCCTACCCGCCGGGCGCGGCGACCCACTGGGAACACAACGAGAACTACACCGAGTGGACCTTCCACCTGCGGCAGGACGGCAAGTGGTCGGACGGCGCTCCTTTGACCTCGGGAGACTTCCTCTTCGCCTACAACCGTCTCCTGCACCCGGATACCCTGGGCCCGTACGCGGAGATGCTCTTCTTCATCAAGAACGCGGAGGCCTTCAACCGCGGCGAGATCACGGACTTCAGCCAAGTGGGCGTGTCCGCTCCGGACGACTACACGCTGAAGGTGGTGATGCGCGAGCCGGTGCCCTTCCTGCTGGGCATGACCCGCCACTACACCTGGTTCCCAGTGCCGCGGCACGTGATCCTCAAATACGGCAAGATGACCGACCGCTTCACTCCGTGGAGCGATCCCGGCAACTTCGTCGGCAACGGCGCTTTCGTCCTCAAGGAGTGGAAGATCAACGACCACATCGACACGGTGAAGAACCCGCTCTTCTGGGACGCGGACCACGTGAAGCTGAACGGAGTGCGCTTCATCCCGGTGGAGAATTTCTACACCGAAACCCGGGGCTTCCTGGCGGGCCAGCTTCACACCACCTACCAGCTCCCGCCTCCCCTGGTGGACAAGATCCGGGCCGAGCACCCGGAATTCCTGAGGCAGGAACCGTATGTCGCCACCGACTTCGTGCGGATCAACACCACGCGCAATGTCTTGAATGACCGGCGGGTGCGCATGGCCCTGTCCAAGGCGATCGACCGCAAGCTGCTCTGCGACAATCTGCTGCAAGGAAACATTCCCTGCGGCACCATCTGCCCGCCGATCGGCGACTACCAGCCCGACCAGATCGTGAGCTTCGACCCGGAAGGAGCCAAGGCCCTGCTGGCCGAGGCGGGCTATCCCGAGGGCAAAGGATTTCCCCGCTTCAAGGTGCTGGTGAGCAGTTCCGGGAACCGTGCCACCTTCGAGGCCCTGCAAGCGATGTGGAAGCAGACCCTGGGAGTGATGGTGGACCCCCAGCCGATGGACTGGGGTGCCTATGTCAGCGCCCAGCAGACGCTCGACTTCGACATCTCGATCGCGGCTTGGACCGGGGACTACCTCGATCCTTCCACCTTCCTGCTGATGTGGACCAAGGACAACGGCAACAACAACACCGGCTGGTCCAGCGAGGAATTCGAGCACATGCTTTCCGATGCCGCGCAGCAGTCTGATCCCGTCCGGAGACTGGAGATTTTCAAGAAGGCCGAGCGCCTGTTCGTGGAGGACCAGCCGGTCCTCCCGATCTCCTACCGGGGCCGCAACTACCTCCTGCGGCCGGAGGTAAAGGGCTGGTATCCCCTGCTGCTCGACAACCACCCTTGGCACACCATCTCGCTCGAACCCTGATCTCCGGGAAGCATGTTCAAAGTCCTTTTCAGCCGCCTCTTGCAGAGCATCATCGTGCTCTTCCTGCTCTACACGATCACTTGGGTCCTGTTGCGGCAGTTGCCCGGCAACCCGCTGCAGCGCGAGAAGGCGATGCCCGCGCACATCGAGAAGAAGATGACCGCCTACTACGGTCTCGATCGGCCGCTCCCCGAGCAGTATGGCAAGCAGCTCGGGAATTTCCTGAAGGGCGATCCGGGCTACTCCTTCCGCCTCGAAGGCAAGCCGGTGATCGAGATCATCCGGCAGGCCTTCCCCGTCTCCGTGCAGCTCGGGGTGATTGCGATGGCCATCGCGGTCTCCATCGGGATCCCCGCCGGCTGCATCGCCGCGGCCCGCAAGAACGGTCTGCTAGACACCGGCACGATGGCGGTGGCGATGATCGGGATCTGCCTGCCCTCCTTCGTCACGGGCCCGATCCTCGCTGAATATTTCGGCCGCGAACTGCAGTGGCTGCCCGCCCACGGCTGGGCCGCAGGGGATCCATCGACATGGATTCTACCAGCCATCGCGCTGGGTCTGGGATATGCCGCTTATCTCTCGCGCCTGAGCCGCGCCGGGATGCTGGATACCTTGTCGCAGGACTTCGTCCGCACGGCGAAGGCCAAGGGCGTGCCCGGCTGGCGGATCCTGATCAAGCACTGCCTGCGCGGCGGGCTGATTCCCTCGGTGGCCTACATCGGGCCCGCCTTCGCCGGGATCATCTCCGGCTCGCTGGTGATCGAGACCGTGTTCCAAATCCCGGGTTTGGGACGGCACTTCATCAAGTCCATCGAGACGCGGGACTACCCGGTGATCCTGGGCGTCACGATGCTCTACGGAGCATTGGTCATCATCGCGAACTTCCTCACGGACATCGCCAGCGTGTGGCTGAACCCGCGCATGAAGAAATCCTCCTGATCCGCTTCCCCGGTCGCACCCGCCTCCATCGCTTTCATGACGTCCGTCGAAAAAAGTTCATCCCTGTGGTTCGATGCCTGGCTGCGCCTGCGCCGCAACCGTGCCGCCGTGGCCGGCCTGGTCGTGCTGGTGCTCATCGGCTTGGCCTGCATCGTCCTGCCCTCGATCGAAGGTTTCCTGGAAGATCCGAACAAGACGGACATCCTGCACCGCAATCTGAAACCCGGCGCGGGGCATTGGTTCGGCACCGATCACCTCGGGCGCGACCTGTTCTCGCGGGTCCTCTTCGGCGGGCGGATCTCGATAGCGGTGGGCCTGATTACCACGATGGTCTCGGTCACCATCGGAATCTTCTGGGGTGCTGTGGCAGGCTATGTCGGGGGACGTGTCGATGCCTTCATGATGCGGGTGGTGGACATTCTCTTCGCCCTGCCCTTCCTCGTGATCATCATCATCCTGAGCCAGATCCTCTCGCCCTTGACCGCCGCTTGGTCGGAGTGGTCGGTGGACTTGATCGCCGGCAAGGATGCCGACCAGACGGCTCTCGGCAACACCCGCAACTGGGTGGAACCGCTGGTGACGCTGATTCCGGTTTTCATCGCGATCGGTGCGCTCTCCTGGCTCACCATTTCCCGGATCGTGCGCGCGCAGGTGCAGAGCTTCGCCAACCTTGAATTCGTCGAGGCCGCCCGCTCGCTGGGCCTTGGCAACCTGCGGATCCTCTTCCGCCACATCCTGCCGAACACGCTCGGACCGATCATCGTTTATACCACCCTGACGATCCCGGGGGTGATGATGCTGGAGGCGACCCTGTCTTTCCTCGGACTGGGCGTGAAGGCACCGAATAGCTCCTGGGGTGTGCTAATCCAAGAGGGCGCGAATTTCATGCTGACGAACCCGATGCAGCTCACCTTCCCTGCCCTATTCTTCTCGCTGACCTTGTTTTCGCTGAACTTCCTGGGCGACGGCCTGCGGGATGCGCTGGATCCGAAGGCGGCAAAGGACTAAGCCGACGCCGGATTCTACTAGCCAAATCGGCAGGGAAATGCGTTCATCCGAACATGTCAGATCGCATTGCCGACATGCCATTGGACGAGCGTCCGCGCGAGAAGCTGGCGAAATTTGGCCCGACGGCGCTCGATAATGCCGAGCTTCTTGCGATCTTCCTGCGAACCGGCATCGTGGGAAGGAGCGACCTGCTGGAACACTACGGGTCGATCGGATCGCTTGGGAGTGCCGGAGTGGTGGAACTGTCGAAGCAACCGGGGCTGGGCTTGGCGAAGGCATGCCAGCTTGTGGCGGCTTTCGAGCTCGGAGCCCGGGCCGCACGGGAGCAACTCGCTCAGACGCCGCTGGATGCACCGGAGATCATCTACCGGACCTTTGCTCCGCAACTCGCGTGGCTCCGCCAAGAGAAGCTGATCGTGGCCCTGCTGGATACCCGGTTGCGGCACGCCGGGACTGTGGAGGTCAGCTCCGGAAATCTCAATGAAACGGTGGCCCATCCCCGCGAGGTGCTGCGGCCGGTGATCACCCGCGGAGCCTTCGGCTTTGTGCTGATCCACAACCACCCCTCCGGAGACCCGACGCCAAGCAAGGCGGACGAGCATTTCACCCGGCGGATCAACGAGGCGGCGGACCTGATGCAGGTGAAATTCCTGGACCACGTGATCGTCGGCAGGCCCGACCACGGGAGGGAGCCCTACTTCTCGTTCCGGGAAGCGGGCGTGGTGAGCTAAAGGCAGAAGTTCCAAGTGCCAGGAACAGCCGGGAAAGCCAAAAGGCGACCCG
>CAMLOZ010000083.1 GCA_946481625.1 uncultured Haloferula sp.
CTACCACCTCGGCGTGGCTGGGGAGACGACGCTGGCGATGGGCAACGGGTTCCTGTTGCGATCGGATGACGGCGGGGCGAGTTGGTCGAGGGTGAGCGGCGCGCCGGCCGCCCTCTTCAATTGCGCGGTGAAAGTGCCCGCGGGGATCGTGCTGTGGTGGAACGACGGTTATTTCCTCTGGGATGGCGGCAGCAACTGGCAGGAGCAGGCACCCGACGCCGTCTCCGGAAACCTCTATGGCGGGGTGGAGCGCGTGCGCTCGAACGGCACCCACTATCTGGCCTTCACCAGCCGCGGCGAGATGGCGGCGTCCCCGGACGGCCTGAAGTGGTTCAAGCTGGAGATCCCGCCGCAGGATGGCGGGGCGGCGGATGCGGTGGCCACCGCGGATGGCTGGTTGATCGTGCGGCGGGACGGCCAGGTGCTGGAGGCCAGGCCGGGAGCAAGCTGGTCCGCCGCAAGTTCGAACGCCTCGCCGGTGGACAGCGTGCAGACGGTGATCCGGCATGGCGGGCAGTTTCTCGCCTTCGGCAGCTACGGCAGCCGCTTCCAATCCGCGAATGGCATCCAGTGGACCTCCTCTTCCGGCGGGTCGCCATGGCTGAGGCGGGCGGCGGCCTCCCGCGGAACTACGGTGGTCGTCGTAGGTCGGGGGGACCGGATGCATGTCGAGCATGCGGACGGGGGGGCGCATCCACTGGTCGGCGCGGGCACGGATCTCTTCGGCGTGGCGGCATCGCCCTCCGCCTTCGTGGCGGTGGGGAAGGACGGGAGGATCCTGCGCTCGCCGGACGGGCTCACGTGGGCGGAGATGAGCAGCGGCACCACCGAGTTGCTGACCGCGGTCGCCTGGGACGGCACCCGCTTCCGCGCGGTGGGGAAGAACGGCCTCTACCTGCACTCCGCGGACGGAACCACCTGGCAGCACGGCAGCCTGCCGGGCACGCCCTTCCTGCGTGCGATCGCCGCGACGAGCCACGGGCTGGTGGCGGTGGGGCATCGCGGCGCGATCTTCGTCTCCGCGAACGGCACGAACTGGACGGACCGTTCGGTGGACACCCCGGCGGACTTCCAAACGGTGGTCGAGACCGGCAACGGTATCCTCGCGCTCGGCAAACATGCGGCCAGCGCCTGGTCCGCGGACGGACAGCAATGGACCGCGGGACCGCAACTGGACGACGGAGGCACCGATATCAGCTCCGCGATCTACCATGAAGGCCAGGTGGTGGCGGGCTGCGGCATGGGGCATGACTTCGAGACCGGAAATTCCTCCAACAGCTACGGGAAATTCATCCACTCGCGCTTTCCCTACGCCTTCGACCTGCTGCTCGATCCCAAGCCGCGGCTGAACACGCTCACGCGGCGCGGGGACGGACGGATCATCGCGGGCGGCGACAACGGCACGATCTGGACCTCCGCCGATGGGATCGAGTGGGACCGCCGCCGGCTCACGAACTGGCGGCTGGCGGATTCGGAAACGGCGGGGGAAACCACGGTGTTCGCGGGTACCGGCGGCATGCTCTGGACCGCGGATGGCGAGGAGTGGGAATTCGCTTCCTACACCACGAGCAGCGGTGTCACCACCGGTAGCTACTTCGACCGTTACCACAGCCTGGCCCATGGCGGCGGACGTTGGGTGGCGGTCGGCAGCTCTGGTAGGATGCTGGTGTCCGACGATGGCCGGGTGTGGCGGCGGCCGGTCAGCTTGAGCGGGATGAACTCGAACGACTTCTTCCGCATCGAGTATGGCGGCGGCCGTTTCGTCGCGGTGGGAGCGAACAAATCGGTGCGCGTCTCGACCGATGGCGAGACCTGGGTGGCACCGGTGCTGCCCGCGACCAGCGAATTCTGGGAGGTTTGCTGGACCGGCAGCGAATTCCGGATCCCGGTGTATCCGTGGAACACGATACTGGTCTCGCCGGACGGGCTGAACTGGTCCACCCGCGCGGCAACACCCGGGCCGGACCCGAGCAGCAGCGGCCGGTATGTGTCGGTCGACGGCCGCGTCTATGTCCTCGCCTTCGCCGAAAGGATCAGCTCCACCGTGGACCAACTGGCGTGGACGCGGCACTCGAGCCACGTGGGCGACACGAGTTCCTCGGCGGTGCGGGAGCGGCAGGTGCTGGACCTGTTGAAGGCGGGCGACCGTTTCGTGGCGGTGGGCACCGAGGGGCTGGTCATGACCTCGGAGGACGGCCAGCAGTGGACCTACCGGAACGGCGGCATGGTGGGGAACCTGACTTCGGTGCAATGGCTCAAGGACCGCTTCTTCGTCACGGGCAACTACGGCGGTCTCTTCAGTTCGCCGGATGGCGGGACGTGGACGAAGCACAATACCGGCGGCATCTCGGCGGCACTCACGGCCGCGGCATGGAACGGCACCCGGGGGGTGGCGGTGGGCCAGGGCGTGGCTTACCACTCGGATGACCTGTGGGACTGGACCGCCACCACGATACCCGGGGAGGCATGGCCCGCCGATGTGATCTGGGCGGGGGACCGCTTCATGACAGTGAGCCGTGATTACCGCGCCGGCATCTCGCCGGACGGGATCAACTGGACCTTTGCCAGCGCGCCGATGAACCACTCCTATCAGGTGGCGTGGAACGGGACCTATGCGCTGGCAGGTCCCTACCGCTCGACGGACGGGCTCGACTGGACGCGCTTTTACGATGACTGGGCGGACGGCGGCCCGATCTGGGACGGCGCGAAATTCATCTATACCGGAGGAACCTTCGTCGGAATCTCTCCGGACGGACTGAGCGGCTACCGGGTGCTGGATGGCCCGCTCTATGTGAGCCTGGCAATCCACACGCCACACGGCTACTTCGGCTTGATCCGTGAGATGGCGTACTCCCAACCGTGCCGTTCGGCGGACGGCATCCACTGGGAGACCTTCGGCGAGCGGCTGCCCGACCGGATCACCGGATTCGCCTGGTCCGGCCACCAGTTGATGGCCGTAGGCGAAGGCGGCGAGGTCTATACCAGCACGCAGGTGGATTCACTGCCTTTCTACACGCAGTTGATTGCGGCAGGCCACTCGACGGAAGGCGACCTGACGCTGGAGGGCGATGCGAACGGTGACGGGATTTCGAATGCGGTGGCGTACTATTTCGGGATGCCGTTGGATGGCCCGGGAAGTGCGGCGGAGCGCGGACGCCTGCCGGTGTTGCGGAAAACGGAGGGCGGTGGAAGCGAGTTGGTATTCCGGCTTTCCGCGGAGGAGGCTCCCTATTTCCTGGACCTCGCGATCGAGCGCAGCGGTGATCTGGGCAACTGGCAGGAGATGGCGATACGCTCGGCCGGCGGCATCTGGAGCGATCCGGCGGTGGGCGAAATCACGGATGGCGGCTTCCGCGAGGTGACGCTGCCGGTGGAGGTGACGGAGGATCCGGGATTCTGGCGGGTGAAGGTGGGGGTGAGGGACTGAGCCGGGGCTTGCCGCGGGGCGGGATGCGGCTATGCTGCGCGCCATGAGCAAGCCCCAACCGGAAATCACCGCCTACCTCAAGACCTTCTGCGGCTGGAGCGAGGGCGTCCGCGCGATCATGCGGAAGTACGACCTGCAGTTCGAGGAGAAGGACATCATCAAGAACCCGGCCTTCCGCTGGGAGATGGAGCAGCGCAGCGGCCAAGGCCTCTCGCCCTGCGTGGTGGTGGACGGCCAGATGCTGGCGGATGTCTCCGGCGAGGAAGTCGAGAAGTGGATGATCGAGAACGGCTATCTCCAAGGCAGCGATGCAGAGGCCGATGCCCCGACGAACTCGGCCTGCAGCGACGAGCAGCACGCGGCGATGGCGCGCGGGGAGGTGCCGAAGGTGCCGGGGAAGATCCGGTTTATCGGCTAGTCGCCGATCAATGTTCCAATCACTAATCTTCCAATTCAGGAGGGTGCGTTAGCACCACCCATGATCGGTCCGGAGGACGCAAACTGGAACGGACCGATGGGGGGTCAATCGTCAAACGAAGTGCGCTTCGCGGGGTGATGGGAGGGTGAAGGCCGGGGACAGGAGTGTCCCCTCTCCTTAGCGCTCCCGCCAAATGGGGGAACCTGCGATCTGCTTCATTCCCCGAACAACGCCTCCACCATCGCCACGCTCTTTCTGCCGGGTAGAACGCTGAGTTCCATCTGGTTCATGACGTAGGCGAAGCTGATGCCGCTGTCCGGATCTCCCAGCGTGTGGCTGCCGCCGGCACCGGGGTGACCGAAGGCTTGGAGGGAAGGTCCGTAGAGCTGACGGAGCTTGTTGCCTGAGGCATCGAGGGGATCGAGCTGGCAACCGCAGGAGAAGGCGGTGGGCTGGATGAGGATCTTGTCCTCGCCGCTGATGCGCAGGGTGGCGAGGGCTTGCCGGACGCTTTCTGTTAGAGGGCTTTCGATGGTGCCGATGGCGGCTTGGTAGAACTTGGCGAGCGCGGTGGCGGTGGCGATGCCGCCCATGGCGGCGAGACCGGCGGACCAAGCCTGGGAGTCGTTCATCTCCTGTACGGAACGAAGCCCGCGGGGCGAGTCGAAGGCGCGGCGGACGAGGCTGCCGGTGGTATTGAACTCGCGGTAGAAGCCGGTCTGCATGTCCTCCGCCGCGGCCTTGCCGGGATAGAGGCGGGCGACGCGGGGCCATTCTCTTTCGGGCAGGCCGATCCAGAATTCAAGGCCGAGCGGCGCGGCGATCTTTTCGTGCCACACCTGCCCGAGGGGCTTGCCGGTGAGGCGGCGGACCGGTTCATCGACGAGCGTGCCGAAGGTGCGGGGGTGATAACCGTGGCCTTGACCGGGACGCCATGCAGGAGCCTGGGCTTCGATGGCGGCGACGACTTCGGCGTGGTCCCATACGACGGGCTTATGATCGAGCGCGGCGAGCCCGCATTGATGCGAGAGCAGATGGGCGAAGGTGGCTTCCCCGACGGGGAAGGCAGGCCAGACTTCGCGCACGGGAGTTTCGGGGCCAAGGCCGCGTTCACCGAGGACCAGCAGGAGCGTGGCTGAGGACGGCCCCTTGGTGGCGGAATAGACCGGGACGAGGGTGTCCGCGGTCCATGGGCGGATCTGCTCTTTCTCGCACCAACCTTGGGCGTGGGAGAGGATCTCCTCGCCGCGCCACCAGACGCTCACGGAGGCGCCGAGTTCGCCGCGGCTGCGGAAGTTTTCCTCGAAGACGGAGAGCAATTCGCCGAGCGCGGACGGGGACACGGGGGAGAAATGACTAGTTACCAAGCACGAATTTTCAAACGAATTCCGGATTGATCCGGTAAGGCGGCATCGGTCGTATCGCGTTCCTATTGCTCGAAGTTCCAAGGATATCCGCGATCATGTGTCCTTCTCATGATGAAACCGTTCTTCCTCGCATTCCTCCTGGCTTGCTTCGGCTTGGGAGCGGGCCGGTCGTGCTTCGGCAATGAAGAAGGTGCAGAGACACCCGGGGTCGAGACGCTCTACCTCCACTGCTTTTCACCCACCACCGGGCAAAGGATCGTCTACGATGACTCACCCCCGTCTCACGGTGATCCGCCAACTCCTCCGAAGGCCCTGGTCTCCCTGAAGGTGGTGGTCGGCACGTCCTTCGAGGTGATGACCGGAGAACACAGCGGTGTCTCCGGGCGGATCGACCGGAAAGACGGCGCTCTGGTGGCGGCGTTCGAGACCAGTTTTGGGAGCAGGCATCGCTTCGCCGGGACGGTGGAACCGGAGAAGATTTTCGAGCCCGAAGTGATGGCGTTTTCCGGTGCGGTTTGGGGCATCCGCTGCGTGGTTTCCACAAGCAAGGAGATCGGGCCGTTTCTAAAAGCTCAGGCGGAGCTGGACGCGAAACGCCTGGCGGAGGAGACGGAGCGATCAAAGCGGAATATCGAGCTCCACCGGGCGGCTCAGAAGAAGGCGCAGGAAGAGGTCGAGCCCGAGTGAGAAGGCCTTTCCACTGCGGGATGTCCGGCGGCAGCGAAACTTGCTTCTGCGGGCCGGTGGCCCGCGCCCCCAGCTCTCACTCCCCGCTGCGGAGGGCGGCGAGATCCGTATCCTCCTGCGCCGTGACCCGTAGAGACTCGTCCATCTCGAAAGCCCGCTCGAGGTGCGATTCCGCGCGCTTGCGGTCGCCGAGGACGGCGAGGTAACAGGCGATATTGTAATGGAAAAGCGGGTCCTCGATCAGGGTGGCGGGGCCGCGCAACAGCCAGTCGCGCGCGGCGAGGGTATCGCCGGTTTCGTGGAGGCAGTAGGCGGCATGGATGAAAAAGCGCGCCTCCTTCGGCTCCTTCATGCAGAGCAGGCGGCCGGTATCCGCGGCGGCATTCCAGCGGCGGGACTCCATTTCCGCGAGCAAGCGGAGCTCGAGCGCGTGCTTGCGCATCCGGTCCCGCGCCGACAGGGCGGAAAGTTCGGACAAGGCTTCCTCTGGTAAACCCAGTTCCAGCCAGCCCAGTGCGGACCTCAAGATACGGAGGTCATCCATCAATTTCACGCTAGGCGAAGCCACCGGGGGTGGCAACTCCGCATTTCACGGGGACGATGAGCAATTTCGATCCGTGGCAACGGATCCCGGAGGTGGTGACTTATGGCCGGCCCGCCTCGTATCGAAGCGAAACGGGTGGCCAGATGATCGGATGGAATCCTCCGATGCCGGGCGGACGCGGGGTCCGCCGTGCCCCCGGAGGGGTCAGCCTCCCGCACGGACACGGACCGGCTTCGGGGCCGGGGTGCCGCGCGTGTGGCGCGCGACTTCTTCACCCATGCGCTTGAGCGCGGCGATCAGGTAGGCGTTGAGGAAGTATTCCTTGAGCAGCAGTTCGCGGCTCTCACCTTTGGCGTTCTTGCGGACGACTTTCATGGCTTTATCCGTTCGGGGTTCAAACGATGGTTTCCATCGGATGAGCGAAGGTCGGCCGGGATTTTGTCTGTGCATCCGAAAAGTGGGACATTTTTCGGCGGGGCGGAAACGAAGTTCCAAGTGAGAAGTTTCAAGTTCCAAGAACGGCAGGAATTCCCCGGGGGAAGGGGTCGCGTGAAACGGGCTGTTTCTTTGGGAATTCAGGGTTTGGAATTTGGCACTTCCGCCTTTGGCACTTGGCACTTCTTCCTTGGAACTTGAGACTGCGCCGTGCCCCAAATCTCCCGGGAGACGACCGAGCAGATCCTCGCCGCCACGGATATCGTGGACGTGATCGGCTCGTACATCCAGGTGAAGCGGGCGGGCCCGGCGTACAAGGCGCTGTGCCCCTTCCACAACGAGAAGACGCCTTCGTTCAACATCAACCCGCAGCGGCAGTTCTTCCATTGCTTCGGCTGCGGCAAGAGCGGGGACGCGATCACCTTCGTGCGCGAGTACGAGAACCTGACCTTCGCCGACGCGGTGAAGAAGCTGGGCAACCGCGCGGGGATCGCGGTGGTGGAGGAAGCGGTCGATCCGAAGGAGGACCGTGCGCGGCGGCAGCGTGGCAAGCAACTCGACCTGCATCGCGAGGTCGCCGGCTTCCTGCACCAGATGCTCTTCACGCGCGAGGCCACCCATGCCCGCGAGCACTTGAAGGGCCGCGGCTTCGGCAAGGAGATGGCGGAGCGCTGGCAGATCGGCTGGATGCCGGAGGATCCGCGGGTCTTCATGGACTGGGCGCGCGAGAAGAAGCTGACCGGGCGCGACCTGGTGGACTCGGGCATCTTCGTGCAGAAGGAGCGCGGCGGCATCTACGTGCGCTTCCGCGACCGCCTGATGATCCCGATCCGGAACGAGCATGGCGACGTGATCGCCTTCACGGGCCGTCAACTCCGGGAGGATCCCCGCAGCGGGAAGTATATCAACTCGCCGGAAACCTCGGTCTTCAAGAAGTCGCATGTGCTCTTCGCGCTGGAGCGCGCGCGCAAGGCGATCCTGAAGGAGAACGTGGTGGTGATCTGCGAGGGGCAGGTGGACACGATCTGCTGCCACGAGCACGGCTTCGAGAACGTGGTCGGCACGCAGGGCACGGCGTTCACTACCCATCACGCGAAGCTGCTGCGGCGCTACGCGAAGAACGTGATCCTTTGCTTCGATTCGGACAACGCCGGCCTGGAGGCGGCGGCGAAGGCCTTCCCGATCCTGACGGCGGAAGGCCTGCCGGTGAAGGTGGCGCTCATGCCCGCGGGCGAGGACCCCGATACCTTCCTCCGCAAGCACGGCGCGGATGCCTTCCGCGAGCTACTGGCGAAGGCGGTGGATTTCTTCGACTTCCGGATCGACCGCGAGGCGGCGGCAGGAAACCTGGCCAGCCTGCAGCAGCGCTCGGCCTTCGCGAAGACCTGTGCGAATTTGCTCTCGATGGTCCCCGATGCGGTGACGCGCGAGAACATGATCAACCACGTGGCCACGCGCCTGCGGATCGGGGTGCCGGAGCTGCGGGATTCCGTGGCGCGCGAGATCCGCTTCGCGAAGAACAAGCCGGAACCAAGGGACCGCAACGCGCCGCCGGAGCCGGAGAAGGTGGAGGCGGTCCCGATGGATCCGTTGGTGGGCTACCTTTGCAGCCTGGCCCTGCACTCGGCCCCGGCGCAGGATTGGTTGGGGGAGCAGTACGAGACGCTGCACGAGGCCGCGGAGGACATCGAGGGCGTGCCGGTGCTGGAGTCGATCCTTTCGGCGCGGCCGGATCCGGCGTCGCCCGCATCGGTGAATGCCTTTCTCGCCGGTCTGTCGGAGTCCTACCGGCTGGCGCTGCATGCGGACCCGACCTTCCACACGGACCCGCCGGAGGACTGGCGGAGTGCGGCGGAGGAGGCGGTGGCACGGGTCAGCGCGAAAGCCTTGCTGAAGCGGGATGCGCGGGTCACGGCGGAGCTCTCGCGGGCCGATCTGAGCCCGGCCGACATGACCCGCCTGCTGCAGGAAGCGAAGTTGATCCATCACCTGATCTCCGGCCTCGACCAGCGGTTTATCTTCAACGACCGCTTCGCCCCGGCGAGAAAAGCCACCCCGAAGCCTTTTTTCCGCACAAATCGCTCAGATTCAAGGCCGCAAAACAATCCTTGACGGTACGGGAAGTGCCCCGAATATTCCCGCCCGCTTCGGACTGCCGTCTGCTTGCGCTATAATGGGAGAATTTTGCCTGAATTCCCCGTCCCATCACCTCTGTCCATGTCCACCAAGAAAGCTGCTGCCGCTGCCAAATCGAAGGGCTCCAAACCGACACCGAAAGCGGGAGCGAAGCCCGCTCCCGCGAAGAAGCCGGCCCCGGCCAAAGCCGTGAAAGCGGCCAAGCCCGCGGCGAAACCGGCCTCCAAGCCCGCCCCGGTGGCGAAGAAACCCGCAGCCAAGGCGCCCGCCAAGCCCGCGCCGCAGAAGCCCGCTCCGGCCAAGGCAGCGAAACCGGCAGCCGCTCCCGCGAAACCTGCCGCGAAGAAGCCCGCGCCCGCTCCGGCCAAGGCAGCGAAGCCCGCCGCCAAGGCGGAGAAGGCCAAGCCCGCCGGAGCTCCGAAGAAGGCGGCTCCCGCGCCCGAGGCGAAGAAGGCCGCGCCGGAAGCCAAGAAGGCCGCGGAGACCAAGAAGGCCGCCGCTCCCGAGAAGAAGGTGGAAGCCGCTGCCACCGCTCCCGCCGCCGAGACCCATCGCGCCGACGGCGAGAAGCCGCGCATCGACACTCCGGAGATTCAGGAGAAGATCCGCGAACTGATCAAGCTGGCCAAGGAGCAGGAATACCTCACCTACGACGACATCAACGAAATCCTGCCGAACGACCTGGTCGAGCCGGCGGACGTGGAGGCGATCATGGAGCGCCTCCGCAACATGGAGTTCGACATCATCGATGCCTCCGAAGTCGACCGCTACAAGGACAAGAAGCGCGACGAAGGCGACGGTGACGAAGAGGAAGTGAAGGGCGACCAGAAGCTCGACATCCTCGACGACCCGGTCCGCATGTATCTCAAGCAGATGGGCCAGGTCCCG
>CAMLOZ010000084.1 GCA_946481625.1 uncultured Haloferula sp.
TCGAACACAGGTGCCTCGAGTTGAACGAGGACCGCACCGGGCCCTTCAGCTTCCCCTCGGAAGAAGCGAGCTTCACACGCTCGAACCCGATGTTCCTCCACCAGGACCTTCTGGGAAATGCCGAGTACCGCATGCGCTGGGCGGACCGTATTCAGAAGCACATGTTCAACGGCGGCGCGCTGGTGCCTTCCGCGTGGTCGAACCGGGTGAACAAACTCGCCGCGGATGTCGACCAATCGATCATCGCGGAAAGCGCCCGCTGGGGGGATGCCTCCGCCCCTACGTCCCCTCGCACCCGGCAGACCTGGATCGGCGCCCAGAACAGTTTGTTGAATTACCACGCTCCGCGCGCGGCAGTCGTCCTGAACCAACTGCGCGCCGACGGCTTGTATCCTTCGATCGATGCGCCTTTGATCTCCCCCTTCGGCGGGTATCACGACAGCGGTGTGGAAGCGGTGATCTCCGGCCCGCCATCCGGCACACTCTACTACATGCCCGACGGGAGCGACCCCCGCGCGGTTGGGGGTGCCTTGCGGCCGGGAGCGCTCGTTTACACGCCCCAAAGCTCGTCGGAGGCACTGATCCCCTGGTCCGCCGCAGGGTGGCGTTACCAATCGGACGGAGTGAACCGGGGCACCGCGTGGCAAGCGCCCGCGTATGACGATAGCGCTTGGCCCGTGGGAACAGCCGAACTCGGTTACGGGGACAACGATGAAACGACCGTCATCCCGATCACCTACGTCGCCCCTGACCAGAAGGCCGCCACCTGTTACTTCCGGCGCAGCTTCACGGCCGGCGACCTGGCGGGCATCACCAGTCTCCTCCTCACCGTGGAGTACGACGATGGCTATGCGGTGTATCTGAACGGCACTCGCGTGGCCGGCAGCCTCCCCGTGAATCCTGCTTACAACTACTACACGGGCAACGCGATCGAGGACCAGATCACCGCTCCCCTCAGCATCTCCCCGTCGCTCCTGGTGAACGGCACAAACATCGTCGCGGTGGAGATCCATCAGGCATCTCCCACCAGTTCCGACGTGAGCATGAATCTCTCGCTCACCGCCACCCGCTCGAATTCCACCACGCCGCTGCTGCTTACCGGCACCGGCGAGCGTCCGCTCCGGGTCCGCGCCCGCGATGGTGCCACCTGGAGCGCCGTGACGGAGGCAACCTTCCTGCTCGATACGGAACCCGCTTCTCCCGCGAACCTCGCGATTTCGGAAATCCTCTATCACCCGGCCGAACCATCCCCCACCGAGATCGCCGCCGGTTTCGATGATGGCGAGGACTTCGAATTCGTCGAGATCCTCAATACCGGCAGCAAGGCCGTGGACCTGCACGGCGTCTATTTCTACGGGGCCATCACCTTCGACTTCACCGGTGCACCCACCGGTCGCACCCTTGCTCCCGGAGCGCGTCTGCTCGTGGTGTCGGATCTGGATGCCTTCCAGCTCCGCTACGGTAGCGGCAAGCCCGTCGCGGGTCAGTACTCCGGCCAGCTCAACAATGCCGGCGAAGACCTCGTCCTCTACACCCCGGAGGAAACTATCATCCGGGGCGTGAATTACAGCGATGCTCCTCCCTGGCCCGCCGCTGCCGATGGCGAGGGCTACTCGCTCGTGCGCCGCCACCCGAACGATCCGGCGGGCGACGGCAATGCCGAGGGCTGGGCGGTCAGCGGCAGCATCGGCGGTACCCCCGGCACCGCGGATGTCCCGGCGGCGGGCACATTCGATGCCTGGACGGCGGCGACTTTCACCGCGCCGCAACAGGCGGACTCCGCGGTTTCCGCCGTCTCCGCCGATCCCGACGGCGACGGTCGCCTGAACTTCGAGGAGTTCGCCTTCGCGACCGATCCGCTCGTCTCCGACCAGCCCGATGCGCAGTTCACCTGGGTAGGCACCGCACCGGACCGTTACCCAGCAGTCCGCTTGCTCCGGCCGGAAGGCGCTAGCGGCATTCTCTACCAGCTTCTCGCCGCCGATGCACCCGAGGGCCCTTGGCTGCCGATCACGGAGGTACCGATCGCCACCGCCCCGATCATCGGCGATCTCGAATACGCCGTCTTCAGCGATCTCGCCCCTGGCACCAGCCCGCGTCGCTTCCTCCGGTTGCGCGCGGCATGGGCCCCGTGACGCTGCCTTTTCACTTCTCCTCCCCGGCGGGGACCACCAGCGTCGGCACCGCGGCCTTCCGCACCAGCCCCTCCGCCACGCTTCCCAGCAGCAGTGCCGCCATGGCCCCGTGGCCGTGCGCTCCCACCACCACCAGGTCCGCCCCGTTCTTTTTCACATAGTCCAGCACCGCATGCAGCGGGCTTCCCTCGGCCAGATGCACCGATGCATTCGGAATGTCGCTCGACACCTGCCCCAGCAGTTCATTCAGCCGCGCCGTTGCCCGTTTCCGCGCTTCCTCCTGGAAAAGATGGATCGCGGGAAATTCGTCCGGTGTGAACCCGTAGGCCGTGTAGCTCGGCTCCGGTTCCACCACGTGCAGCACATGGAGCGCGGCGCCGAAGGCCTTCGCGAGCTGCGAGGCGGTATCCAGCACGCCCGGGGTGGCATTCGAAAAATCGACGGCGGCAACGATGTTTTTCATGGCATCCACTCCATAACACGGGATTCCGCCGGGTGCCACTTTCCACTCATCCATGCGCCGACTTTGCAAATCCGCGCTGCGGGTCCATCCTCCCCGCGTCATGATCAAGTTCCTCCACACCCGCATCCGCGTGGCCGATATGGACCGCTCCATCGCCTTCTACCGGAATCTCGGCTACCAGGAGAGCCGCCGCCAGGATTCCCCGCAAGGGAACAAGCTCGCCTTTCTTGAGCTCCCCGGCAACGACGTCTTCCTCGAGCTCTGTTACTCTCCGGACTACACCGACAAGTGCCCGGAGGATCTCATGCACACGTGCCTCGGCGTGCCGGACATCATCGAATACTGCGACGGTGTCGAAAAAGCCGGAATCGAGATCTGGCCCTCCGGCTGGCGCGAGAAGTTCTCTTCCGGCGACCGCAAGATGGCCTTCGTCACCGATCCCGACGGCTACGAGGTCGAAATCCTCGAACGCAAATAGGCAGGGAAACCTGTTTCCGCCCTCGCCCGAGCCCCGCATGAAGGAAGACCAACAAGCGCGCCTCCCGGATGGTCGCGCGCTCGGCTACGGCGACTATGGGGATCCATCGGGCCAGCCCGTGTTCTTCTTCCACGGCTGGCCGAGCAGCCGCTATCAGGGCAAGCTGATGCACGACTACGCCGCCGGGCGGGGCCTGCGTCTCATCGCCCCGGATCGCCCCGGCATCGGCCTGTCCGACCCGCTGCCGGGCCGCGGCTTCTCGGCCTGGCCGAAGGACATCGAGGCCTTCGCCGATTCCCTCGGCCTCGGTCGCTTCCGGGTCTGCGGCGTCTCGGGCGGGGGGCCCTACACCCTCGCCACCGCCGCGGCCCTGCCGGACCGCGTGATCGCCGCCGCCGTGATGTGCGGGGCCCCGCCCTTCGGCAGTCCGGAGGATCAGGCGGACATGCACTGGGCTTATCGCACCCTTGCCGGTCTAAAGCGCCTCCGCCGGGCCGCCACCCCCGCCGTGATCGGGGCCAGCCGCTGGATGATCGCCCGCGGCGTTGACCGCCCCCCCATGTCCTGGATGATGCGCTCGATCCCGCCCAGCGATCGCAGCGCCATCGCCGATTACGGCTGTTGGGAAAGTGTCACCCGCAGCTATCTGGAGGCTGCCAACAGCGGCACCGATGCCGTCCTCACCGATGGCGAACTCTACCTTGCTCCTTGGGATTTTTCCCCGGAGGACATCCGCATCCCTGTTGCTTTCTGGCACGGCCTCGCCGACAAAAACCTACCTTGCGAGGTTGCGAAGCGCCTCGCCGCCCGGGTTCCCGGTGCGGTCGGCCACTGGATCGAGGACGAGGGGCACTACTCGCTGCCCCTCCGCTTCCGCGGCCAAGTGCTGGATTGGTTGCGGAATGCCTCACCCTGACAAGTTACCATAGATCAGGCTTGAGACTTGGCTCCCGAGCGGGGAGCTTCGCCGCCTCAATCCGCCATGGACTGGATTCACACGATTCTCGGACCCGATCCGGCCGCTGGCCTGATGGTCGTTTTCATCCTCATCCTCATCGAAGGAGTCCTCTCCGTGGACAATGCCGCCGTGCTTGCCACCATGGTCATGCGCTTGCCCGCGGAGCAGCGCGGCAAGGCCCTCAAGTACGGCATCATCGGGGCCTATGCCTTCCGCGGCATCTGTCTCGCCCTCGCGGCCTGGCTCATCACCATCTGGTGGCTGGAGCCCATCGGCGGCCTCTATCTGCTTTGGATGAGTTGGCAGCATTTCTCCCGTCACCAGTCCGTGGAAGAGGAAGGCATCCATGCCGTCGAGACGGAAGGCAATTTCCTCTATCGCCACACCATCGGCCGTTTCGGTCCCTTCTGGGCCACCGTCATTGCCGTGGAGGTCATGGACCTCGCCTTCTCTCTCGACAACGTCCTGGCCGCCGTCGCCTACGTGAAGAATTTCCCGATGCCCTCGAAGCTCATCCTCGTGTGCATCGGCGTCTTCCTCGGCATCCTCGCGATGCGCTTCGCGGCCCAGGGCTTCGTGAAGCTCATGCACCGCTATCCTTTCCTGGAGACCTGTGCCTTCATCGTCATCGGCATTCTGGGCATCAAGCTCATGCTCAGCGTCCCGCGCCACTTCCTGCCCGAAGGGAATCCCGTCCACGATTTCCTCGCCAGCAAGTACTTCGATCTCGGCACGTCGATCCTCACGCTGCTGATCTTCGTCGTCCCGGTGGTGGCCCACCGCCTCAAGATCGGTCCCAAGCCCGCGGCCTGATACCGGATTTTCCGCGCAGTTCGTTTGCGGAGCGGGGAGTTGCTGATAGTGATTCAATCACATGGCAGATGCGTTCGATGTCGAAGCTTTCCTGAGTGAGTTCGGCGACCTCGCGTCGGCGAAAGGCTTCACCCGCCGCCATCTCTGCGAGACCGCCGCCGGGCCCCTCCTCGCGTGGGAAAGACTGGGATCCGGCACGCCCGACTACGTCTCCGCCGGCATGCACGGCGATGAACCGGCCGGCCCTTTCGCCGCGCTGGAACTCCTCCGTTCCGGAGCGCTTGATACCGGCTCCTGGCTCCTCTGCCCGGCGCTCAATCCCACCGGGCTCGCCGCCGGGACCCGCGAGAACGACGGCGGCTTCGACCTGAACCGCGACTACCTCAGCCTCCACACCGCAGAAGTCCGCGCGCATTCTGCCTGGCTCGCCTCGCTGCCCTGCCCGCGCCTCTTCGCCTCCCTCCACGAGGACTGGGAAACGTCCGGCTTCTACTTCTACGAGATCAATCTCGGCGAGGACTGCCCCGCCCGCGCCGCCGCCATCCTGGAGGCCGTGAAGCCATGGTTCCCGCCCGAGCCCGCCGCGCTCATCGACGAGCACGAGATCCGCTCTTCCGGCTGGATCTATCACGTGCCGGAGGCCGATGTCCCCGAGAACTGGCCCGAGGCCATCTTCCTCGCCAAGCGTGGCTGTCCCGTCTCCTTCACCTTTGAAACGCCGAGCGCGAATTGCCTCAAGGACCGCGTCGCCGCGCACGTTGCGGCGGTGAAGGCGGCGCTGGCTGCGGTGTCCATCTAGCACAGCGGGATGTCCACCGCGGCTCAGCTGCCTTGGACTGCTGCTTCCATCCGAAGATGCGAATATATCGCAAAACAACCGCGCAATCCCGTCTCGGACGAAAACCGCAAGATTGATCCGCCCTTCCGCGTCGCTAGCGTGCGCGACATGAAATGGCTCCTGCTCCCGTTGGCCCTTGTTTCCAGCGTACTCGCTGCGCCGATGGACGACTTTATCGCCGCCGCGAAATCGAAGCATGGCGAGCCCGGAGAAAAGGCGGCGCGTTTCCTCGCCGATCACATGCCGGCGGCCGATAAGGAGAAGCTCGACGCCGCCTTCCTCGGCACGAATCTCGACCTCGCGCTTCAAGCCCGCGCCGAGTTCCCCTGGGCCAGGCAAGTCCCGGAGGAGATATTCCTCAACGACGTGCTGCCCTACGCCGTCTTCGACGAAACCCGCGAGTCCTGGCGGCAGGACTATCTGGAGAAAGCCCGCCTGCTCGTGAAGGACGCGAAGACTGCCTCCGAAGCGGCGCAGACCCTGAACCGCGAGTTCTTCAAGGCCGTCAATGTCCACTACAACACCGGCCGCAAGGCACCGAATCAAAGTCCTTCCGAATCCGCCGCCCTTGGCAAGGCCACCTGCACCGGTCTCTCCATCATCCTCGTCGATGCCTGCCGCGCCGTCGGCATCCCCGCCCGGGCGGTCGGCACGCCGCTGTGGGCGAACGAGCGCGGCAACCACACTTGGGTCGAGATCTGGGACGGCGACTGGCATTTCACCGGCGCGGACGAATACGACAAGGACGGCCTCGACCGCGGCTGGTTCGTGAATGACGCCGCCCAAGCGAAGGCCGATGTGCCGAAGTACGCGATCTATGCCACCTCATGGAAGAAGGACGGTCTTTCTTTCCCGATGGTCTGGGCCCCGGAGAGCAAGGAGGTCGCCGCCGTCAATGTGACCTCCCGCTATGCGAAGGCCGCGCCCGCCGCCGCGGCACCGGTCTGCAATCTCGGCGTGCGGCTCTTCGCCCACGGCAACCGCGAGCGGATGGTAGCGCAGATCGCCATCTACGACGATGCGGGCAAGCTGCTCGGCAAGGCCGAGACCAAGGCGGGTACCGCCGATCTCAATGACATGCTCCGCGTCCCGCTCAAGCCGGGCAGCAAGGGGATGCTCCGCTTCACCGTCGGCGGTGTCACCCGCGAGAGGAGCTACGGCCCCGTGGAAGCGGGCGAGCCGACCCTCGATGTCCTGTGGAACGAGCTGCCGGAAGTTCCCACGGCCGTCGCCGCGGCGGAGGCTTGGCTGGCCAGCCCTGATCGTGCCGCGGATGCCCCGGCCCTCAAGGTCCCGCTGAACAAGGCGGACGCGGCGGCAATCGCCAAGGCGTTCTCCGCCGACCGGCTCGCGAAGGTTTCCGGGGACACCGCCGTGCAGATGGAGAAGAAGTCGCTCACTCTCGGCGACAAGACCCTGCGCTGGCTGGAGAAGACCTTCGGCGAGGCTCCCGCCACCGGCCGCAGCCTCTGGATTTCCATGCACGGCGGCGGCAGTGCTCCCGCCCGCGTGAACGACCAGCAGTGGCAGAACCAGATCCAGCTCTACGAACCGGCGGAGGGCATCTACGTCGCGCCCCGCGCCCCGACCGATACTTGGAACCTATGGCATGAGAGTCACATCGACCCGATGTTCGCGCGCCTGATCGAGAGCTACGTCGCGCTCCGCGGCGTGAACCCCGACAAGGTTTACCTGATGGGCTACTCCGCCGGCGGCGATGGCGTCTGGCAGCTCGCCCCGCGCATGGCCGACCGCTTTGCCGCCGCCGCGATGATGGCCGGCCATCCGAACGAGGCGCAGATGGATGGCCTCCGCAATCTTCCCTTCGCCCTCTTCATGGGCGGCGCGGATGCCGCCTACGACCGCAACAAGATCGCCGCCGAGCGCAGCGCGAAGCTCGACCAGATGGAGAAGGACGACCCCGGCGGCTACATCCACATGGCCCGCATCTACGAAGGGCTGCCCCACTGGATGAACCGGAAGGACGCCGAGGCCGTGCCGTGGATGGCCAAGTTCACCCGCATCGCCTGGCCGAAGAAGCTGGTCTGGCTGCAGGACGACATCACCCACGACCGCTTCTACTGGCTCAAGATCCCGGACAAGGCCGCCGCGAAGGCGGGACAAAAGATCGTTGCCACCGTCGACGGCCAGATCATCACCCTCACCGGCGACGTTCCGGCGAAGACCGAAATCCGCCTCTCCGATTCCCTCGTCGATCTCGATCAATCCGTGAAGCTCCTCGTCAACGGCAAGGAAGCCTTCAACGGCAAGGTGTCCCGCACTGCCGAAGCCATCCGCCGGACGCTCGAGGAGCGCGCCGACCTTCCCGCCGCCGCCACCGCGATCCTCGAACTTCCCTGAGCGGTTTGACAGATCCTGTAAGGCATCGGACCTATCCTCCCTGCTACGGACTCCCCTCCTTCATTCAACAAAAAACCCGGCTCCCTTGGGGGGAGCCGGGTGACTTGAAAACGGGGATTCAGTTCACGGCAACCGCCGACGAACCGGTCTCGCCGGTGCGGATGCGGATCGCTTCCTCGATGGTCGAGATGAAGACCTTGCCGTCGCCGATCTTGCCGGTGTTCGCGCTCTTGACGATGGCCTCCGCCACGGAGCCAGCCTGCGCGTCATCCACGACAATTTCGATCTTCACCTTGGGGAGGAAGTCCACGGTGTACTCGGAGCCGCGATAGATTTCCGTGTGGCCCTTTTGGCGGCCGAACCCTTTGACTTCCGTGACAGTCATGCCCTGCACGCCGACTTCGGCCAAGGCTTCCTTCACTTCCTCCAACTTGAACGGTTTGATGATCGCTTCGATTTTCTTCATGGTGCGGCGGATTGGTCAAAGGCGGTTGAGCAAGGTCCATGCCAAATGCGGCGTGGATCTTTTTAAAACTCTCCGAAGCTAGTCATAAAAGCCCTTCTTGGCGAGGGGAAAACCAGTCAGTATGAAGACTTTCCGGCCAAATCGGAGGAGTCTTGCTGAAAGTATCAAATTCCTTCCATAAACCTCACTGGGGGCTTCCAAGCACGGGAGGAGCTCACTAACAGTAACTCTCCACACATGGACTCCGGTTGATATGAGGCGGCCCGTTTCCTTGAACGGCGGCACCTTGGCATTGGATGTCCGCATCACCCGATTGGAAAATTTCCCCCGGATTGGAGTGTTGCTCCCGGCTGAAAGATCCCTCACTTTCCGGGCGTACCAAGCCGTCATTCGCGTATGAAGAAACTGATTACCGTCCTTTCCGCCCTCTGCCTCGCCTCGCCGCTCCTCGCCCAGGAGAAGAAGCTCGAACTCACGGGCAACGACCAGATGCAGTTCAACACCAAGACCCTCGAGGTAACCGCGGGCGAGAAGGTCTCCCTGACCTTCAAGCACATCGGCGTGCTGCAGAAGGTGGCGATGGGTCACAATGTCGTGATCCTCAAGGCGGGCACCCCGATCCCGGCCTTCGCGACCAAGGCGATGCAAGCCGCCGCGACCGACTACATTCCGGCCGATGAGGAGTCGAAGAAGGCGATCGTGGCGCACACCAAGGTCCTAGGCGGCGGCGAGTCCCAGACCATCACTTTCACCGCCCCTGCCGAGCCGGGCGACTACCCCTACCTTTGCACCTTCCCCGGCCACTTCGCGCTCATGCAGGGCGTGCTCAAGGTGAAGGCCAAGTAAGCCGCGGCAGCCCGAAGCAGAACGATTTCCCCATCCCCGTCCGCTCCGCAGCGGCCGGGGATTTTTTTTGAGAGTGGCCGATGCCCGCGGACATCGGGGAGGGGCTCGCAGCCCGCAGGCTCCGACGAGGGCGAAGCATGCGAATCGATCACTCCTCGCACTCGCACTTCTTCGCCGCCCCCTCCGCCGTGCCATCCCCGTCTTCCACCTCGCCCGCCTGCACCGCGGCAAACAAAGGCCCGTCCTTCCACAGCGGCGTCTTGGCCACCAGCACGCCCGGCAAGTCCTTCCGGCCCTTCGGTCCGTACTGCGCGCGCGGTGCCGTGATCTCCATCACCCCTCCGTCCTTGCGCTCCAGCTTCTGCTTCGGAGCGGATGAAATCTGTCCGTCCGCCGAAAAGAAATACGCCTCTTCCGGCACCACCGCCCGATCACTGGCAGGCGTCAGCCTTAGCTTGATCTCCGGCGCATCCATCGCCGAAAGCAACTCCACTTTCCAGTGCTGCAAGGTCTGCGGGACCTCGGCGCGCGCGCGGGC
>CAMLOZ010000085.1 GCA_946481625.1 uncultured Haloferula sp.
CATCGAAGGAAAAGGAGTCATCGTTCACGTTCACAATCCCCATCACCAGCGGGCGGCGGGGGAAGGCGATCTCCCGGGACGGCAATTTCCAAATCACGCGGGGATTCAAAAGCCGTCCCGGAACTTTTGGAATCCCGGATTCCCGGCCCCAATTCTACCGGTATCTGTAGGATATCGCAGGCCCGGATCCTCGCGAATCCGGGATTCCCGGCGTGTCTGGTGATCGGGCCGATGTCACACTTTGAGCGGAATCATACACGGGTGAACCAATTTCGTCATAGCCTCCGCTCGGCGGTTCATTAGGGTGGGTCGAAACCATGAGCGTCACTTTTGGAGCCAGCACCTGGCTGTGGACTTCCCCCTTCACTTCGGAGCAAGGCGATTTGCTGCGGGGCATCGCCCGTCTCGGCTTCGACGCCGTCGAATTGCCGATCGAGGATCCGGATCTCGTCGATCCTCAAAAGATCCGCCCGATCCTCGAGGAAACCGGGCTGACCCCCTATCTCTGCGGAGCTTTCGGCCCCGGGCGCGACCTGACGAACCCGGATGCCGGCGTGCGGGCCAATACCCGCGCCTACCTGTCGCGCCTCATGGATCTGGCGGAGGCGCTCGGCGTGCCCTTCATCGCCGGCCCGATGTACGCCCAGGTAGGAAAAGCCCGCCAGCTCCCGCCCGAGGAACGCCAGCGCGAGTGGGATCTCGCCGCCGTCGAACTCCACACCGTGGCCACCGAGGCCGGCAACCGCGGCCTGAAGCTCGCCATCGAGGCCATCAACCGCTTCGAGAGCGATCTGGTCAACACCACCGCCGATACGATCCGCCTCGTCCGCGCCATTGATCACCCCGCCGCCAAGGCGATGATCGACACCTTCCACATGACCATCGAGGAAGCGGACATCGGTGCGGCGATCCGCCATGCCGGTGACGATCTCATCCACGTCCAGGTCAGCGAGAATCACCGCGGTGTCACCGGCACGGGGCTGACCCCGTGGCAGGACTTCCGCGAGGCGCTCGAGGACATCGGCTACAAGGGTGCCGTCGTCATCGAATCCTTCACCCCCGATAACCGGGACCTCGCCGGTGCCGTGTGCATCTGGAAGCGCTTCACCGCCACGCAGGACGAATTCGCCGCGCGCGGCCTCGCCTTCCTCCGCGACCTTTTCGACCAGCCGCGGGGCTCGGCGAAGGCTTCCGCCCTTGCCGCCTCCGTCTAATCTCTGGTTTTCTCCCCTCCGGTCTCCCTTCTCAAATCCATGAGCGACATCAACATTGCCATCGTCGGGCTCGGCTTCGGAGCCGAGTTCATCCCGATCTACCAGCGCCTGAAGGGCGTGAACATGTATGCCATCTGCCAGCGGACCCAGTCGAAGCTGGACGAAGTGGGCGACAAGTTCGGGATCGCCAAGCGCTACACCTCCTACGACGACCTCCTCGCCGACCCGGAGGTGCACGCGGTGCACATCAACTCCCCGATCCCCGACCACGGCCAACAGTCGATCAAGGCGCTCAAGGCGGGCAAGCACGTCGCCTGCACCGTCCCGATGGCGACCAGCCTCGACGAGTGCAAGCAGATCATCGACCTCTGCAAGGAAACCGGCCTGAAGTACATGATGATGGAGACCGTGGTCTATGCCCGCGAGTTCCTCTTCATGAAGGAGCTCTACGAGAAGGGCGAGCTCGGGAAGGTCCAGTTCCTGCGCGCGACGCACCAGCAGGACATGGAAGGCTGGCCCGGCTACTGGCCCGGCCTGCCGCCGATGTATTACGCGACCCACTGCGTGGGCCCCATTCTCGGCCTCATGGGCAACCAAGCCGAGTATGTTTCCTGCTTCGGCTCCGGCACGATCGCGGAAGAAATGCACTCCTGCTACGGGTCGCCCTTCGCGATCGAAACGTGCCACATCAAGATGAAGGACAGCGACCTCTCCGCGCAGGTCGTCCGCTCGCTCTTCGATGTCGCCCGCCAGTACCGCGAGTCCTTCGAAGTTTACGGCACGAAGAAGTCGGTCGAGTGGCCGCTGATCGAGCACGACCCGCTCGTGATCCACACTGCCAAGAAGCCGGAGCCCGAGATCCCCGAGGAGGTCGAGTGCCCGGACTTCGCGCACTATCTGCCGGAGGAAATCCAGCTCTTCACCAAGGGCGGCGTTTACGGCGGCGATACCGGCGAGGAGCACCTTTCCTTCGTCCAAGGCTCCGGCCACGGCGGTAGTCACCCGCACCTCGTGCACCAGTTCGTGAAGATGCTGCAGACCGGCGTGGATTCCTATCCGAACGCCGTGCAAAGCGCGAACATCACCTGCACCGGCATCCTCGCCCACGAATCCGCGCTCAAGGGCGGGGAGATCGTGAGGCTGCCGGAGTGGACGCTTTCCTAACGGATTTCCAGGATAGATCCGCATCAAAGAAAGGTACTCCGCGAGGGGTGCCTTTTCTTTTTGATGCGGCACATGCCTTCGGCTACTCCACACCCCCTGCAAAGTGCGCGCGTATTGCGCCGAGACATCGTTCCGGATCGCCGCGCCACTCGTGGATCCCGAGCGGGATCAATATCAATCCGGTGCGCTGGAGAAGCAGTTGATCCCGAAGCGATACCCTTTCGCCGGCCGGGCCGCGCTGCCCGACCAAGTCGATGGCGATCCGGCGGCCCGCCGCGTCGCTGACCAGAAGATCCACGGGAATGCCGCCGACGGAGAGCCCCATCTCGCAACCGAGCCCGCCCGCGCGAAGACGGCCGGCGACCTCATGCACCCAGCGGCAGGCCGGGTCGTCCAGCGGCAGCCGGTGGTGCTGTTCCAGCGAACGCAGCCAATGGCGCAGCAGGGAATCCTCCGGCAACGCGGCGCGGTCCACCGAGTGAAACACGATCAGATGATCCCGGGCGCGGGTGATCGAGACATTGAAAACATCCTCCCGCTCCAGGAACCGCCGGACTGAAGCGGGGCAATCCCCGGAGAGCGCGAGCGAGATGATCATGACATCGCGTTCGTCGCCTTGAAAACCATGGGCGGTTGAGGCCACGAGCGAGTGCTCGCCCACCAGCGTCGAGAGGAGTTCATGCCCGAGGTGACGTGTCATCGCGGAAGCGAAGGCATCGACCTGCGCGCGGAAGGGGGAGAGGAACCCGATGCTGGGCTTTCTTCCGGAAGCGGGACGGCTCTCGAGCCAGCGCCGCAGGTAGGCCGCCACTTGTTCGAGTTCCTGCTCGTTCACTCCCCGGCTATCCCGGTTGCCCTCGACCCGATGCAACTCGGCCGCCGGGGCCGTGCCATGCTCGCCGGGAAGCTCCCGCATCAGGCTGAGCCGGCCGCGGTAAAAGGTGGCATTACTGAAAGCGATTAGCTCCGGACGGGAACGGAAGTGCTCGGAGAGAAAGTGGACGGAGTCGGTCACTTCCAGGGCGGCGTCAATCAGGGACACCTGCCGGAAGTGGAATCTCTCCCGGTCGTCGCGCGGGATCTCGTGACGTTCGCCGAGCGCGGCCAGACGGGCATCGGCCAAAAAGGAAACATGCCGCAATTGCTTCGGATCACCGGCGATGAGAACCCGTTCGCCGCGGTGGATCGCGGGGATGGCGGAGGCGAGATCGCACTGGCTGGACTCATCGATCACAACCAGCGGGAAGAGCCCGGCTTCAAGAGGCAGCACCCGGTGGAGGTCGTCCGACTCGACGATCCAAATGGGGAAAATGGCGAGGAGGTGGTCGAAGCGCACGCCGGTGACGTCGCGCTCCCACGCGCCGCTGCTGCGTCGCTTCAGCGCGTTGCGGTAGAGCCGCAGGTTTTCCCGAATGGGCTTTTCCTGAATCAGACGGTCGATCCGCAGTGCGTGGGTTTCGGCGATGTTCCGCTTGGCGTCGCGGATGCGTTGGAGTTGGAGATCCTGCAAGCGTCCTGCCATTTCCATCAGCAGAGGTGAGGAGGGACCGGTCTTTCCCCACCATTGGCCGAGCTTGTGCCACCATCGGGGATCCCCTTCGGGGTCGAACCATCTGCCCGTGGCGATCGCGGCGTCCAACTGCGATTCGAAGGAACGGGTTTCGCTGGCGAGAGTGGCATGGGTCTTGGCGAGACTCCGATGCGATGCCGTGGACTTCGGATCGGCGTAGGCGCGGGAGAGGAGCAGGTCGATCTGGTCGCGCAATTTCAAGACGCCCTTCCTGCTGCCGGTTCGCAGCGTCAGCGAATCATTGCCCACGATGCGGTCGATGGTCCGCGCCATCACATCCGCGGCCTTCGCGCTGCGGCACACCATGAGAACTCCCTGACCGCGGATGGCATGCTCGATGGCGGCTGCTGCCAGGGTAAAGGTTTTGCCCGTGCCGGGTGGACCATGGCAGACGGTGATGCGCGCTGCGGCGGCATCCCGGACCAAGGATTCCTGCGCGGTGGAAAGCACGGCCGGGACACTCTCGGGACGGCATGCGGACTTCGCGACCGCGGGAGGTCGGGTGCCACGGCCGAAGAGCGATCGGAGAACGGGACCGGGGGCAGTGATGCGCGAGATCTCATCGAGCACGCCGCGGACGTTGGGCGAGCGTTCGGAAAGGATCATTGCCGCCGCCGCATGCAGCTTCAGTCCGGGCTCCGTCGCCGCTGCCTTGAGTGCGGAGGCCTTGGCGAGCGGAGTAAGCAGGGAATTCGTATCGATGTCAGGGAACACGCTGAGAAGCGTCTCGGCGGCGGTGGAAACAGCGCAGCCGCTATCCAAGAGGGTGGTGAGACGCGGGCTCCATTCGTTTTCCCGTCCTTCCGTGAGGCCGAGCAGTTCGATCACCACCGGATTGAAGCGCCATTCGCGGGCATCGATTTCGAAGGTGCCGCCTTGGGGCGTGGAATCTTCCACGGGAAAGAGCAGGACGGGAGCCGCGAGCTCGCGTCCGCCGGCATGGCCTGTTAGAAAGAGTGTCGCGTAGTGAAGCCCGCACTCGCGGCGGTAGAGGTTGGCCCGGTCGGCGAGTTCCCGGGCTTGGGACGGAGGCAAATCGACCAGCCAGCTCGGCACGCCGGTGGCGCGGTCCTCGCCGGCGAGGAAATAGCGCGACTTCACTGTCTTCGCGAACACGTTCACGATACCTCGACCGGACCGTTCCTCCGCGAGGCAATCCCGCAACCATCGCAGGATCGATTCCGTTCCCCGACCTTGGTCTGCACCGTTGTCTGGCACACCGGCAGTGTGAAAATCCGGCCGGACAAGGCGAGGAAATCCCCGCTGCAGGGAGGACTGGAGCCGGGATTCTTTCCATTTGTCCCCCCGGCGAACCTGTCTATCGTGCGGGACCATGAATGCACCAACCCCTGACCGTCGTTCGTTCCTGAAGCTCTCCATCGCCGCCGGGGCCGCGGCCGTCGCACCCGCCGCCCGCGCTCAGGACGCCGCCTTCATGCTGCCGAAGTTGCCTTACGCCCTCGATGCCCTGGAGCCGCACATCGATGCGAAGACCATGGAGATCCACCACGGCAAGCACCATGCGGCCTACATCAAGAATCTCAACGACGCGATCGCCGCGAACGACTATCTGAAAGGCAAGACCGTCGAGGCCATCGTGGGCGGCCTGACCTCGGTGAAGGACGAGGCGGTGCGCACCACCCTCCGCAACAACGGGGGCGGACATTGGAACCACACCTTCTTCTGGGAGATCATGGCCCCCGCGGGCAAGGGCGGCGAAGCCGGCGATGATCTGGCCGCAGCCATCAAGGAGTCCTTCGGCTCGATGGACGACATGAAGAAGGCCTTCAACGAAGCGGCCACGAAGCGCTTCGGCTCCGGCTGGGCCTGGCTGATCGTTCAGGACAAGAAGCTCAAGGTGGTGAGCACGCCGAACCAGGACAACCCGCTGATGAAGGAGATCGTGCCGGACTCCGACTTCGGCACGCCGATCCTCGGTCTGGATGTGTGGGAGCACGCCTACTACCTGCACTACCAGAACAAGCGCCCGGACTACATCACGGCCTGGTGGAACGTGGTGAACTGGAAGGAAGTCGAAAAGCGCTTCAAGGCCGCATAGCCGCGCGACTCTCCGGAGTTGCGTCTCCTTGTGTTCTCGCTGGCCAATCGGCCAAGCTCTCCGGGCGGCCCGGCCGGGGGGCCCTGTCGATTCGGGAAATCGCGGTGCCCTTCCTCGCAAGCGGGGAAGGGGATCCATGTATTCGGCTTCCGTGTGTTCCGTGTATTCCGTGGTTCTTCTTTCTGCCTTTCAAATTTCGCGCCCCTTCGCGGTTCAAACCTCCGCCCCTCCCACCTCTTCATTCGTAAGATTCGTCGGATTCGTGGTGCTTCCATTCCAGGCTCCCCAAAATCCCCGCAAATTCTTGTCCGTTTCTCCCCGTAGCCGGACAAGATAGCGTGGAAAACATGTCCGGACCCGGCCCCAGCGACTCCGAACTTCTCGCCGATTGGCTCGACCGCCACCGCGAGCCGGCCTTCCACGCGCTCGTGGAACGCTACGCCGGCCTCGTCCATATGGCTGCCCGGCGCACCTGCGGCGATGAATCGCTCGCCGCCGAGGCCTCCCAGCTCACCTTCATCGCGCTCGCCCGCAAGGCCCGGTCCCTCAGCGGCCGCTCCACCCTCGCCGGCTGGCTCCACGTCACCGCCATCCTCCAGGCCCGGAATCTCCTCCGCCAGCGGCGGCGCGAGATCCGCAAACTCCACATCCTGCGCACGCATATGGAAAACCAACCGCAGGCCTCCCCTGCGGCGGATTGGCAGCGCATCCAGCCCGTGCTGGATGAGGCGCTGGCCGCCCTCTCCACGAAGGACCGGGAGACCCTGCTGCTCCGCTTCTACCGTTCGCTCAGCGTCCGCGAGGTCGGTGCCGCGCTCGGTATCGCCACCGATGCCGCCCAAAAGAGGCTCGACCGAGCTACGGAAAAGCTCCGCCACCAGCTTGCCCGCCGCGGTTGCCAGGTGGGCGGCTCGCTCGGGGCGGTCATGCTCGCCGGCTTCGCCTCGGATGCTCAGGCCGCGTTGCCCTCCACCTCCCTCCTCGCCACCAAGGCGCTCGCCGCCGCGGGCACCGGCACCACCGCCACGCTCACCACCATCGGAATCATCGCCATGACCAAGAAAACCGCCATCACCGCCGGAGTCGTCGTCTTGCTCGCCGGAGCGGGCACCGTCGCCCTCATCAACCGCGACAAGGAGGCCCCCGCACCCGCTACCGCGGACAAGGGCGGCGTATCCACGTCCTCTTCTTCCCCGTCCGGCCTCGCCCCGGTCGAACCCGCCATCGCACGCGCCGAGCGCAACAAACCCCGCGACCCCGCCGCGAACCCCGACTTTATCGCGAAGTACGGCGAAGCCCGTACCAATCTTTCCAAGCACGTCGCCACGAATCTCATCAGCCTCCTGGAGGACGCCGTCGCCATGGGCGAAATGGCCGTCTCCGGCGAGATGGGGAATGCCTTCGGTGGTCCCCGCGGCGGCCTCCGCATGGGCTTGGGCGGCAAGCTGAACGACGACCTCAAGCTCACCGATGAACAGCAGGAGCAGGCTGCTGCCATCTACAAGGAATACCAGAAGCGCGAACTCGCGAAGTCGAAGGAGTCCATCGAGAAGCTCAAGAAGGACCCGCAGGCGCTCATGCAAATGATGCTCGCCAGCGACGCCCATTCCCGTGGCGAGATCCCGCAGGAAGAATACGACCGCATCCAGGCCTCCATCTCGGAGGACCTCAAGGGCACCATCAACCCGCTCGACCGCCAGAACTTCCGCGGCGGCCAGCCGATGAAGGACAGCGCCTTCACCAGCGAGTTCCAGGCGATCCTCGATCCCGACCAGACCGCCACCTTCGCCGCCGCCGCCACCGAACAGCAGTCGAAAGAGGACGACGACCGCAGCATGAACAACCTGCCCTCGATGGAACTGGAGAAAATGGACCAGACCGTTGCCTCCGCCAAGAAGATGACCACCGGCCTCAGGAGCATGATGGAAGGCATGGGCGGCCTCCAGGATCTCGGGCCGATCATGGAAGAACAACGCAAGGCCCGCGAAGCCCAACGCGCCGCGCAACAAGCACCCTCGCCTGAACCGGCCCCCGAATCCACCACGCCCCCCGCGGGCGAGTAAACTTTCCTCCCCCGGCTCCCATCACCCCCGGTCGCCTCAGCTCATGATGGCGGCCGGCGGTGATCCGTTCGAGCTTCCGGCAATCTCCGAGAATTTGCCGGCAACAGGTGGGCGTTTGGGTATGGGTGTGACACCGACTAAGCTCACGAAAACAGGCACCATAATAGGAACTATGGATTCAAAATATCAGAGTGTCAGTTTTGAAGAGGTAAGGGCGATGGTAGGGCATCCCGGCGATTGTCCCCATGAAGAGTGGGAGCTTCGCAACAAAGTCACAAGCGGCGGAAGTGCTCGTTATTGGCGTCAGTGCCTGAGCTGCGGGCAGAAGGTCGGATCTCAAATTCAAAAGTTCAAGTCGCTGATCCGGCGGCTGTCCCTTCATTTGACATCGAGCTTCAACAGTCCGCCTGGGAGAGATATCGCGAACAGTTCCACGCAGTAAAATCGAAACTTGAAGCGGAATCATTGCAAAGTAGGAGAATCGAGTACCAACGTTACCTCCGCTCACCTGAATGGGCTAGGATTCGCGCTTTAGTCCTTAAAAGGGATGGGGAAGTCTGCCAAGGTTGTCGCAGTCGTCGGGCAACTCAGGTTCACCACCTCACTTACGCTAATGTCGGGCGAGAGTTCTTATTTGAACTGACGTCGGTGTGCGACGAGTGTCATGAACGTCTCCACCATGGGCACCAATCTTGAGCTTCTCGTGGTGACGATCATTGTCGGTTCTAGCTCTCCTAAAACTCCCCCCTGAACGAACACCGCGCTGTCGGCGTCTCGAAGATCACGATCTCCGCCAGACCCGGCAGATCCTTCTCCAGCTTCCGCCAGAACCACGCCGCCATCCGCTCGATCGTCGGGCTCTCAAGTCCCTCGATGTCGTTCAGATACCCATGGTCGAGCAACTCCAGCAACGGCCGCATCGCATCCGAGATCCGCTTGTGATCATAGACCCAGCCGATCGATTCATCCACCTCGCCCTCGATCGAAATCTCGATCTTGAAGCTGTGCCCGTGCATCCGCCGGCACTTGTGACCCTCCGGCAAGCTCGGGAGGGTGTGGGCGGCTTCGAAGCGGAATTCCTTGGTCAGGCGGGCGCGCATGGGCTTCAGCATGAGGGGTCGGGGAGGGGAGTGCAAGCAGGGGGAGTTTGCTAGTTTTCAGGAGGAGATCCTCGGGACGCATCGCCCGTGAACGCTTCCCCTCGATCCTTTCATTCCCCGTCGGACCTCTGCCTTTCTGCTTTTCCTGAAAACTGAACACTGAAAACCAGCACACTCCCTTCACCAAACCCGTCCTGCCTTTTCACCGCCGGTTCATTCCCGCTTCACTGCTTGGGTAGTGGATAGGCCCAGTGATCCGGCGCTTGCTCCAACCGACCTCCGAGCTGCTCGATGACCCATCAACGGGGAATATCGCGCGCACCGCGGGACTGGCTGCCGTCGCGCTGGCGGCCTACGGATTCACCACCGGCTTCTGGCGCTCGCCGGTGATGGGCGGCTACGTCGCGGTCAAGATGCCGCTGCTCGTCGCCTGCACGCTCGGCTGCAATGGCATCTTGAACGGTCTGCTCGGCATCCTCCTCGGCGGGCTGGGTTTCCGTGAATCGATGCTCGCCTTGCTCAGCGCCTTCGCCTCCGCCGCGCTGATCCTCGGCTCGCTCGCGCCGGTGACGCTGATGCTCGCGCTCGATGCTCCGCCGCCGGACTCGCCCTACGCCGCCTCCGCCCATGCCGGCTATCTGCTCTTCCATGTCCTGCTAATCGC
>CAMLOZ010000086.1 GCA_946481625.1 uncultured Haloferula sp.
GAACGGCTTGGATCTCGGCGACGATGGCGAGGGCGATGGTGGCGGGATGGTGGCCGCCGAGGTCGAGGCCGACGGGAGCGTGGAAGCGGTCGGTGATCGCGGGGTCTTCGAGCAGGCCGAGCGAGCCGAGTTCGGCAAGGAGGGTTTCGCGGCGGCGGCGGGAGCCGAGGAGGCCGAGGTAGCCGTAGCCCGCGGGCAGGATCTCGCGGAGAAAGGCGAGGTCGGTGGCGAGATGATGGGTCATCACCAGAACGGCGGTGAGCGGATCGGGGCGGAAGGTGGCGGTGAAGTCCGGCGAAGCGAGCGAGACGACGGATTCCCCGGCGACGCTGGGAGTCTCGGGGAGCATGCGGGCGTCACGCAGGACTCGGTGGCGCTCCCAGCCGAGGGAGGCGGCGAAGGCGAGGACGGGATCGATGTCGGGGGTCCAGCCGACGACGACGAGGCGGGGCGGCGGGGCGACCTTTTCGAGGAGTTCGCCGGGGGCGGTCTTCGAGTCGATGCGGGTGCCGGAGGGGCCGGTGACGAGGGCGAGGGATTGACGGGTGCGGAGGGTGGACTCGATCGTGGCGGGAAGAGCCGGATCGAGGGCTTCGATGAGGATGTGGAGTTTGCCGGGGCAGCCGAAGTGCGGGCGGGTGTCGATCGCGATGCGCTCCGGGGTGCCGGTTTCGAGAACTCGGCGGGCAGTGCGGGCGATGCCTTCCTCAAGGCAGCCGCCACTGAGGGAGCCGGTGAAGGCACCGTCGGGGGCGACGAGCATGCGGGCACCGGGCTGCCGGTAACTGGAGCCTTCGCGGGCGACGAGGGTGGCGAGGGCGAGTCTTCCGCCGGAGTGTTTTCGGGCGAAGTCGAAGAGGAAGGGCCAGTCGCTCATTGGTCTGAATTGCTAATTACTAAGCACTAATTTTCAAACCGGAGTGCGCTTCGCGGTCAGAGAATCCTTGGCCCCCGCCCCCTGGCCACTGACCCCTTTTCATCCCCAGCTTAGATCCTGTTTCACAAGCGGCAAGGTGCGGATGCGTTTGCCGGTGGCCGCGAAGATCGCGTTGGTGATGGCGGGAGCGGTGGGTGGCAGAGCGGGTTCGCCGAGGCCGGTGGGCGGGAAGTCGGACTTGGCGAAATGGACTTCGACTTGCGGGGCGTCCTTGATGGTGAGGAGCGGGTATTCGTGGAAGTTCGTCTGCTGGACGGCTCCGTTCTCGACGAGGATTTCCTGGAACCAGGCGGCGCTGAGGCCGTCGATCATGGAGCCCTGGACCTGGTTCTCGGCTCCGCTGAGGTTCATGATGGGACCGACATCACAGGCGGCGCTGAGCTTGTTGACCTTGAGCTTGCCGTCCTTGCTGACCGTGACATCGGCGACGACAGCGACGTAGCCGAGATGGCTGAAGTGGAAGGCGATTCCCCTGCCCCGTCCGGATTCGAGCTTCTCGCCCCAGCCGGACTTCTCGGCGACGAGGCGGAGGACGCCTTTCATGCGGGTGGCATTGTAGGGCGTACCGCGGCCGCCGCTGGCGGGGACTTCGCGGTCGTCGCCCAAGAGCTCCAAGCGGAACTCGAGCGGATCCTTCTTGGCGGCGTGCGCCATCTCGTCGATGAAGCTCTGGATCGCCCAGGCGAGGGCGCAGGAGCCGGGCGCGCGCCACCAGCCGAGCGGGGTATTGCTGGGGAAGATGGTGCGTTCGAGAAGGAGGTTCGGGACGAAGCGGCTGGGGAATTCGTCGCCGCCGAGGTCGGCGCCGTTGCCGGTGCGTTCGTCGCTGTTGAGGCCGAAGGTCACGAAATGGTCGGCCCAGGTGGCGAGCTTGCCGGAGTCATCGAGGCGGCCGCGGAAGTGGTGCCAGCCGCCGGCGCGGTAGTAGTCGTGGGCGAGATCCTGCTCGCGGGTCCAGGTGACCTTGACCGGCGTGCCTTCCAGCTTCTGCGCGATGGCGGCGCACTCGATCATGAAGTCGCCCATGAGGCGTCGGCCGAAGCCGCCGCCGATGCGGGTCATGTGGATGGTGATCTTGTCCTTGCCAATCTTGAGTGCCTTCGCGATGCCATCGAGGGCTCCGCCGGGGTTCTGGGTGGGTGCCCAGATCTCGACGGCACCGTCCTTGAAGACGGCGGTGCAATTCTGGGGTTCGAGATTCGCGTGGGAGAGGTGCGGGTAGTGGTAGGTGCCCGAGACGGTCTTGCCATCGTCGGGGAAGTCGGGCGTGCCGGTCTTGCGGATCTCGCTGGCGGCCTTGCCTTCCTTCATCACCTCCGCGGCCTTCGCGGCGTGGGCGGCGAAGCTTTCCCTGGCATCGGATTCCCATTCAACCTTGAGGGCCTTCCTCGCCTGGAAGGTCGACCAGGTATCGACGCCGATGATGGCGATGCCCGGCAGCAGGCCGTAGTGGTCGCCGGTGCCCTCGATGACGAAGGCATCGGTCACGCCGGGGAGCTTCTTGATCTCGTCGAGGTTGGCTTCCTTCACCTTGCCGGTGAAGACGGGGCAGCGGACGTAGCTGGCGTACTTGAGGCCGGGCGGTTTCTGGTCGATGCCGAAGAGCGGCTGGCCGGTGACGATCTTGGGATTGTCCACGCCGCCGATGCGCTTGCCGAGGAGCTTGAAGTCCGCGACCTTCTTGAGAGCGACCGAGTTCTCGTCGGGGACGGGGAGCTTCGAGGCGGCGGTGGCGAGGGCACCGTAGGAGAGTTTCTTGCCGCTGGACTTGTGGACCACCTCGCCGGCGACGGCCTCGCACTCGGAGGCGGGGACATCCCATTCCTTCGAGGCGGCTTCGACCAGCATGGTGCGGGCGATGGCACCCATCTTACGGTGCTTATCGTAGTTCGTGGGGGTGGACATGCTGCCACCGGCGACCTGGCGGCCGTAGGCTTTCTCGTTCACCGGGGCTTGTTCGACGGTGACCTTTTCCCAAGGGATCTCGAGTTCCTCGGCGACGATCATCGGGAGCGAGGTCTTGATGCCCTGGCCGACTTCGGGGTTCTTGGCGAAGATGGTGACCGCGCCTTCCGGGGTGATGCGGAGGTAAGCGTTCGGCGAGAAGGCCCCGGACGCGGCGTCGGCGGCATTCGCGGGGAAAGAGCCGAGGAAGAAGCCGCCGCCGGCGAGGGCGCTGATGCGGAAGAAGCCGCGGCGGTCGAGGGAATCGAGGGTGGCACTCATTGGTCGGCGGCGGTGTGGATGGCTTGGCGGATGCGGGAGTAGGTGGCGCAGCGGCAGAGGTTGCCGGACATGGCGGCGTCGATGTCGGCATCGGTGGGCTTGGGCTTCTCTTTGAGGAGGGCGGCGGCGCACATGATCTGGCCGGCTTGGCAGTAGCCGCACTGGGCGACATCGAGATCGCACCAGACCTGCTGGAGGGCGGTGAGTTTACCGTCCTGCGCGAGGCCTTCGATAGTAGTGACCTCCTTGTCACCGACGGCGGAAACGGGGAGCGTGCAGGAGCGGACTGCCTGGCCATCGACATGGACAGTGCAAGCGCCGCAGAGGGCCATGCCGCAGCCGAATTTCGCGCCGACGAGGTCGAGGTGATCGCGGAGGACCCAGAGTAGCGGGGTGTCTTCGGCGACCTCCGCCTGGCGAGCCCGGCCGTTGACGTTGAGGGTGAAGGTTTTCATGGCGTATGGGATGGAAGAGTAGGCGTTTCCGGAGATTGGGCAGGGAAAAAATGCCGGCGGGGCGAGGACGAGGGGTGGGAGAAGGATCGCGGGGGTTTGTTCCGGGATTTTGGGAAGGGAGATTTTTTCAAGGGCGGGAGGAGAAGGCTGGCTTTGCCGGGACTTTGTTCCCCTTTCGGCCGCGACAGAGGGAACAAGCAGGGCAAGCGCTTCCATCCGGGACGGGCCGCGCGGGGGCGCGCAGCACCCTGCCCATGGACGCAGGCACGCCGCGCGCTTCAACAAGATCCCCGGCGCGGTTTACCGGAGGCTGCGGGAGGCAGATGCGTCCCGGAGCTAGAGGGCGACGGCTTGCTTGCCGTTGGCGGAGAACTCTCCTGCCCCGAAGGCGGATTTCTCGAGGTAGCCGAGGGCGGGGAAGCGGAGGGTGGCTTTGTCCGGGAGGGGCGAGACGCTGGTTAGAATGCCAGCTTCCTTGCCTTCGGTGGTCAGCAGGGAATCGCCGGATTTGGCGCCTTCTTCGACGAGGAAGGGGGTGAGGCGGCGGTTTACTTTCCCGGCGGTCTTGATGCGGGAGAGGACCTCTTGGCCGATGTAGCAGCCTTTGTGATAGGAGATGGCGCTGCGGTCCAAGCCGGCTTCCGGGGGGAGGATGCCGGGAGTGAGTTCCTTGCCCCACGCGGGGATCCTGGCGGCGATGCGGAGTGCTTCGGCTTCGTCATCGGACAAGGGGGGAATGGAGCAGGTTTCGGTGGCGGGAAGCCAGAGGTCGTAGCCTTCACTGCCGAGGCGGTTGGCGCGGCGGGTGAGGCCGGAGGAAGGCTCGGGGGTTTCGACGAGGTGGTAGAGGCTCCACTCCTGGGAGAGGTTTTCCATCTCGGCATCGTCGGCGATGAGGTAGCGGCCGAGGCGGGTTTCGAGTTCGTCTTCGAGTTCCACGGGGGCTTCGAGCCAGATGGAATCGCCGGAGCCGCGGAAGACGTGGACGAAGGCCTGGAGACGGCCTTTGGCATCGGTGACGCAGGCGGGTAGCGCGGCGTCGGCGAGATTGCGGACGTCCTGGGTGAGCTGGCCGTTGAGGTAGCGGACGGCGTCCGGGCCGTGAAAGGAGAAGAGGGCGCGGCGGCCAAGCGGGAGAGCGCGGCTCATATGAGTCGAAGTTTGTCCGATGGGATCGCCGCGGTGACGACAGGTTCGGCGCGGATTGTCGGATCCGGGATCATGCCTTGAGGTAAGGGGCGGCGAGGGCGGAGTAGTCTTTTTCCGCGAGGCCTTGTTCGCAGAGTTCGGCCATGCGGGCGGAGACGGCGCGGATGGCGGGGGTATCGAGACCGGCTCCGGCGGCGAGGTCGAGGACGTAGCGGCTGTCCTTGAGCATGTTCGCCAGCGAGAAGTGGGTGTCGAAATCGCCCGTGGCCATCGTGGGCAATTTCATGGCGGCGAGGACGGAACCGGAGGCATTCATGCCCACGGCTTGGGTGAGAGCGGCGGGTGAGATGCCGTGGCAGGTGGCGGTCGCCAATGCCTCGGCCAAGGCCTGTACGGTGCAGGCCGAGATCAGGTTGGTGACGAGCTTCATGATGGTGGCCGTCCCGGCCTCGCCGCAGCGCAGCACGGCCTTGCCGCTTTTCAGGAGGACCGGCTCAACCTTGTCGATCCATTCGGCAGGGCCACCGGCGTAGTAAACGAGTCCTGCGCCCGCAGCGGCTTCACGGCTGCCGGTGAAAGGGCAATCGAGGAAGACGACGCCCTTTGCGGCGCATTCGGAGGCAAGCCATTGGGTGGTGGCAAGGTCGATGGTCGAGTGATTGACGAGAAGGCGTCCCTCGAAGGGCTGGGCGAGGACTTTTAAGGCGACCTCGCGCACGGCGGCGCTGTCCTTCAGGTAGAGGAGGACGAGGTTGGCGTCGGCAACCGCTTGCTCGACGGTGGGAAGTTCGCCGGGAAGGCCCTTGGGGGTGCGGTTCCAGGTGGTAACGGCAGCAATCGGGGGCCGGGAATGTCCTCCCTCCTCAGGGCTGTCGCCGGAGTAGGCCGCCGCGGCTTGTTGGAGATTCTTCGCCGCGCGCGAGCCGATGATGCCCAGACCGAGCACCGCGATGTTCCAGGAAGTCATTGCCCTTGCTGACGCTGGAGAGCCAGATCGACAAGCTTTGTCGCCTCCGCATGGATGGCGGCCATGCGCTCCTGCGTGACGGGGTTGCCGTCCACGACCATTTCGGTGCGGAGGTTCGAGAGGATCTCCTGCATCGAGACGAAATTGGGGCGCTCGGAGATGCGGGGCTCGAGGCCGCTGATCACCGATGAATAGTAGTCGGCGATGTCCTCTCGCATCACGTGCTTGGCGCGCTCCGGGCTGAACTGGTTCGCCACGGCGCTGGACGATACCTGGAGGGCGCGGGCCCAACCGCCCAGGGAGATCAAGTGCGCGAGGTCCGGATCGCGCAGGGATACGAGTTCGAGTTCCACGTCCTTCTGGGTCGCGGCGAGTTCCTTTTTGAGCTGGGGCACGTCCTGCTTGCGGGCGCTTTCCAGCAGGCTCGCGGCGTGGCGGTTCACTTTCTCGCCCGCGCCGAGGGCCTTGCCGTAGCGCGTGAGGTCCGCCGCCATGCTCTCCACCTTGCCGAGTTCGCCCGCCTGCACGATGAGGAAGCCATCGGCAATGAGGAAGCCGAGTTCGACGGCGAGGTCGGCACGGTTCAGCGGCATCTTCGCGGCGGGATCGCGCTGGAACTTGAGAATCGGCAAAGGCGCGAGGGCTTCGAGCGATTCGAAGATTTTCGAGATGGAAGGGGCGGTGAATTCATTCACCGCGAGTTCTTCGCGGACGTGGGGATCGTCGAGCAGATCCGCCGGAACGGTGGCCTTGCCTTCCTCCTCTTGGGCATGGAGGGGAAACGCGAGAAACGCCGCACCCAGCACGGCTGCCATCAAAGGACGAATCGGAGTCACGGAATCAATGCTGGCATCGCTGCACGCGGAGCGCAACGGGCAAACGGGGGAGGAAATCACCAATCACCATTCTTTAAATCATCAATCGAAGTGCCACTGCGCGGGAAGGGCGTGAAAGGGGACCTCCCCTGCCCTACGCGATTACGTAATGGCCTGATAATCCGGGATCCCTAATAGTGAGGACGACCAAGGAAGACATCCCCAGTCTTTCGAGGTCTGCTTGGCAACTAACCCCCTACCCCCGATCCCCCATGACGACTCTGGAAAGATCGTTTGAGGATGCCCCCGCGCTTCCTTTCCTCCCGCTTCAGTCTGGAAACCCGTATTCGCTGCGTGCGATGCTGGCATTTCCTCCCACCCGGACCAATCGCAGGCGCCGCCGTCCGCCCTTGGCGATGGCCCTGGTGTGCTTGCTGTCATCGACGAGCGCGCTGATCACCAGTTCTTCGGAGGTCGAAGCCGAGATGACCGCGATGGTGCCGACGATCCGCAAGACGGTGGAGAACGCCCGCACGGCGATGATCGGCTCGGAACGCGAGCGCGGCCAGATGAGCTTCAACGACGCGGGTTTCCGCTGAGTTCCGGAGCTTTTGAATTTACGGCGGCCAAGGCGGGTGCTTCCTGCCTTGGCCGTTTACCTTCACTCCGAAAGAGCCTGCGGCTCCAAAGGGAAGGATCGCCCGCGGCTGTTAGAGGATCGAGCCGGGTTTGTAGGCGGCACCGGCGGGGTAGCGCTTTTCGATGGCGTGGACCTGGCGTTCGAAGGATTCGATCTGGGCGCGGGCGGCACCGGCGTTGCTCTCGCCTTCGGCGACGATGGCGTCGAGCGCGGCTTGGTCGAGAGGGATGCGCTCGTCTGCGGCGAGGCGGGCGACGAGGTCGTTCACGGTGGTCTTGCCGGCGCGGAGATCGTTCACGGTAGCGACGGCGTGTTCCTTGATCGCCTTGTGGGCGGTCTCGCGGCCGACACCGGATTTCACCGCTTCCATCATGATGGTGGTGGTCATGAGGAAGGGCAGGTAGTGCGCGTTCTCCTTCGCGATGACGGCGGGGTAGGCGTCCATCTGGTCGAGGACGGTGAGGTAAGTCTCGAAGAGGCCGTCGATGGTGAAGAAGGCATCCGGAAGCATGACGCGGCGGACCACGGAGCAGGAGACGTCGCCTTCATTCCACTGGTCGCCGGCGAGACCGGAGGCCATGGCGAGGTAGCCTTTCAGGATCACGTGGAAGCCGTTCACGCGCTCGCAGGAGCGGGAATTCATCTTGTGCGGCATGGCGCTCGATCCGGTCTGGCCGGGAGCGAAGCCTTCGCTGGCGGTCTCGTGGCCGGCCATGAGGCGGAGGGTTCGGCAGAAAGAGGAGGGGCCGCTGGCGAGATCGGTGAGGGCGGAGACGACGCGGAAGTCGAGCGAGCGCGGATAGACCTGGCCGACATTCGTCCAGACGGCGGGCATGCCGAGGTGGGCGACGACGCGCTTCTCAAGCTCCGCAACTTGCGAGGCATCGCCATCGAAGAGTGAAAGCTGGTCCATCTGGGTGCCGACGGCGCCTTTCAGGCCGCGGACGGGATAGCGGGCGATGATGTCTTCCAGCGCGTGGAATGCAGAGAGCATTTCCTCCCCGAACATGGCGATGCGCTTGCCGAGGGTGGTCGGCTGGGCAGCCACGTTGTGGGTGCGGGCGGTGATGACGACATCCGCCCATTGTTCGGCGCGGCAGCGCAGGCGGTGGAGGACGGCGACGGACTTGTCGCGGACGGCGAGGAGAGAGCGGAAGACCTGGAGTTGCTCCACATTCTCGGTGAGATCGCGGGAGGTCATGCCCTTGTGGATGTGCTCGTGACCGGCGAGGTCGTTGAACTCCTCGATGCGGGCCTTCACGTCGTGGCGGGTGACGCGCTCGCGGGCCATGATCGAGCCGGGATCGACGCTGTCCTTGGCCTTTTCGTAAGCGGCGATGGCTTCGGCCGGGATGTCGAGGCCGAGGTCGCGCTGGGCCTTCATCACCGCGATCCAAAATTCGCGCTCGAGCACGATGCGGCCCTCCGCGGACCAGATGGCTTGCAAGGCGGAAGAGGCGTAGCGCTCGGCGAGGACGTTCGGGATCACGCGGGGATGAAGCGGTTCCGAGGTCGGGGCGCGCAAGGGTAAATTGGGAAGGGAGAACCACGGAATACAGGAATACGCGGAACACGCGGAAATCGGACTCTTACGGGACGGCGGCTCCGCGATTGCATTCCGCCCTTGGATTCGCCATACTCCTCGCACCGTGGAACTCCATCGCCCTCACTGCCGATGACCGAGGAAGCGGTGCAGGCCAAGCCCGTATGGGTGCTGCTCGGCGGGTGCATCCTGGCCTTCCTGGCGGCGGCGGTGAATGCGGATTTCATGCTGCGGCTAGGCGTTTCCGTCAGCCATCTCACCGGCGATCTTTCACGGATCGCCTCCGAAGCCCCTCTGGACGGCAGGGGCTGGTCCTTGGAAGCGGTGATCCTGGGGCTGTCCGTCACCGGGTTCGTGGGCGGGGCGGCGACGGCGGGGTTCTTCATCCATCATCCGAATCTCCAGCTAGGCCGGCCCTACGGGCGCTCGGTCATCGCGGTGGGAGCCATTCTCATGGCCACCCATCCGATCGCCCGATACTCCCCCCTGCCCGCGTGTTTCCTGGCGGCATGGGCCTGCGGGATGCAGAATGCGCTGGCGACCCGCTACCGCGGCCTGGTGCTGAGGACGACCCACATCACCGGTCTGCTCACGGATCTCGGGCAATTGATCGGGATGCGCTTGCGAGGGCATCCGATCGAGGCGTGGAAGATCACCACTCCCTTCGTTCTTGCGGCTTCCTTTGCCGCGGGTGCCACGGCCGGCTCGATCATCCAGTTGAGGACCGCGATCCCGGTCACCCCGGCCTGCGGGGCAATCTATATTCTGGGAGGCGCGCTGTGGTCGATGATCAAGCGCCGGCAGCGACCGGTGGCGGATTGACACGAACCAAATATCAAACGTGTTTGATTTTGATGGAAGGTAGTCCAGACTTTCCGCCGTAAAGCCCGCCGTGCCTATGAGGTCCTCTGTTTTTCTCGCCCTTTCCGCTCCGCTGGCCCTTCTGGGAATCGTGTCACTTGCCGACCCCGCTCCGGCGACGGCGGGAGCCGGGCTGCAGCCCGAGCACTTCAGCGCGCTGCCGCTCGGGAGCGTGAAGCCGCAGGGGTGGCTGAGGCAGCAACTCG
>CAMLOZ010000087.1 GCA_946481625.1 uncultured Haloferula sp.
CGGCGGGGTGGGTCATGGTGTGGTTGCCCAACTCGTGTCCGCGGCGGACGATCTCGCGCGCGAGATCGGGGTGCGCGAGCACCTTCTCGCCGATCACAAAGAAGACGGCCTTGACCCCGCGGGCATCGAGAAGGTCGAGGATGGCGGGTGTATCGACGGGGTCGGGGCCATCGTCGATCGTCAGCAGCGGCCCCTTTCCTTCCACCCGTGAGATCATCGGTCCGAAGATCCGGGCATTCGGGAGGAATGTTCCGAGGCTCCAGAGGAGGCCCAAGGGAACGAGGCCGAGCATGAAGCCGGGCCAACCCCATTTGCCCGCCATCCAGCAGGTGGGCGCATGGAGGATCACCCAGAGAAACCAGCGGAAATTCGTTGTGAGGAAGGGCGGCCGGGTCATGAAGACACGCCAGATGAGGGCCAGCACGCCGCTGAGATTGAGGAAGAGAAAGAGACCCCAGAGCAGCAGGAAAAGCCAGATGCCGGTGCCTCCGGAAAACCAGATCTGCCAGACCGCCCAGAACGAGATTGCCATTTCCCAGCGGCCCCATTGAAGGCCGGATGTCCGCCCGCCGAGGGCGAAGGCCAGCCCGTGGAGGAGCAGGAAAGTGCCGGGAAGGAGTCCGACCCACGCCAGCCAAGGCCCACCGAGGCGCCACAGGAGATCGAGCACAATGGCACCCGCCATCAGCGGCACGAAGCACGAGAGGAACACCCGTTCGGCGCGGTGAAGTCCTTCGCACGCCGACATCCGCACGGCATCGCCGGAGGGGGTCGCGAGACGCCCCCCGAAGGCACGGAAAAAGGGCGTGACGGCGCGGTTCGGGCGCGGCATTTCAGGAATGCGGGGCCAGTTCATATTGCCCTCCCTTCCTCGCGACGCAGTATGGGTTCGAAGACGAACCACTGCGGCCAATGGCCCTTCACCGTATCAAGGATCGCTCCGGCCCAGACCGGCGTGGCGGGGTCCTCGCCGCGACCGCGGACGCGCTCCGGAAGCTGCAGAGGTGCATGCACCTGGATGCGGTAGCGCCGCCAGCCCTCGCGGATGATGAAGAGCGGAAAGGTTGCTGCTCCGGTGATGCGGGCGAGATAAAGCGGACCACGTGGCAGCCGCATGTGCAGGCCGGGCTCCACTTCCGCTTCCATCGGGGAGACCTCGAAGATCACGCGGTCGCCCTGCACGGCGACGACATCGCCTTGATTCAGGTAGCGGGCGAGTTCGACGCCGAGCATGTCGCCGCCGGTATTGAAGCAGGTGCGGAACCACGGGTTGAGGCGCTCCTTCTCGCGCTGCTCCGCCTCGCGGATCGCCTGCATCTCGGGTTCGCGTTCGGGCGCGCGGACTGCGTGGACGGTGCGGCCGAACTTCGAGGAGAACAGCGGTGCGGCCATGTCGTAGTTCCCCATGTGCGCGGTGAGGATCAGGCAGCCTTCCTTGCGGTTACGCAGGTCTTCGAAATGTTCGAGGCCATCGATCACCCAGTCGACATCGCCGGTGCCGGTTTCGCAGCGCAGGGCATCGACATAGGTGAAGGCGAAGTTGAGGAAGACCCGGAAAGTGCCTGCGAGGGCGCGGAGCGACGACCACTCCGGGAAGAGGGCCTTCAAATTGCTGGCGACGGCGCGTCGTTGCTCACGGGCGACGAGGAAGAAGAGCAGGGTCCAGGGCGGGATGAGGACGGGTTCGAGGAACCAGGGCGCGGATTTGAGGCCGTGCATGAGGAAGCGCGTCGGCAAATCGCCGAAGACGCCGATCCGCCGCCACCGGCTGTGCTTTTTCTCCTCATCCTCCAAGGCCGGGGGAGCAAAGCGGTTGAAACCGCCGCGGGCAAGCCTGCGACATCCCCAATCTCATCGTGACTTCGCGGTCTGTTTGACATATTTCCTCATTTGATGTCGTCTAAAATTCATTCATGAACCCAATTCTTGCATTGCTCTTCCTGGTCTTGCCGGGTGCCGCACGGCCGGCGGCGGAGAAGCCGAATGTCATCGTAATCCTGCTGGATGACGCGGGTTACGGGGACTTCGCGCACACGGGCAATCCGGTGATCGCGACGCCGAACCTGACGCGGATGGTCCGGGAAGGGGCAAATTTCCCACAGTTTTACTCGGCCGCGGCGGCCTGCACGGCCTCGCGCTACGGTCTGCTGACCGGGAGGAGTCATCTCCGATCGGGGCTGCCGGCGTGGGCGATCGGACCGGACACGAAGCGCTACCTTCACCCCCGCGAAACGACGCTTGCCGAAGGCTTGAAGGCACGGGGCTACGCCACGGCGATCTTCGGCAAGTGGCATCTGGGCACGCCGAATGCGGCCAACGGGATGAGCCCGGATGCGCTGCCATTGGCTCACGGCTTCGACCGCTGGCTGGGGACGAATGTCTCGAACGACTACGAGACAGGCTCGAACCTGATGCAAGGCCCCTCGCCGAAGGGTGACCCGGTGGCCGGTTACGAGGTGGTCGAAGCAGATATCGATCGGAATGAGGCGCTACAGGAAGGCCTCACGAAGCGTTATGCGGACGCGGCGGTGGAGTTCATCCGCGAGAAGAAGGATGGGCCCTTCTTCCTCTACATCGCGCCGAACATGCCGCACTTGCCGGTGCACGCGGCGGCGGAGTTCCGAGGGAAGTCGCCGCGCGGCTTGTACGGCGATTGTATTGCAGAGATCGATCATCACCTGGGGCGCATCCGTGCAACGCTCATGGAGGCGGGGATCGAGAAGAACACGCTGGTGATCTTCACTTCGGACAACGGGCCCTGGATTCAATTCCAGGACACGGCGAGGCATCCACGGTACGGCGAGGCACGACTTCTGGTGGGTTCGGCTTTTCCTTTCAGAGACGGGAAGGGCTCCAATTGGGAAGGCGGACAGCGGGTGGTGGGCGTGTGGTGTTGGCCGGGCATGATCCCGGAGGAAACGGTTGTGGCGGAGCCTGCTTCCTCCCTCGACGTCCTGCCGACGGTGCTGGCGCTGGCGGGCGGGAAGGCACCGGAGGACCGGGTCATCGATGGACGGGACATCCGCGGGATGTTGGGCAGTCCGGGAATGCAGGGGACAGTGAAGGACTTCCGGTTCATTTATGCGGACAGCAAGCAAGTGAACGCGGCGCGCTTCGGTCCGTGGAAGATCCACACGCGGATCACCTCGCAGACGCGGGACAACCATGGGTTTTCGGCGAGCCCGGAGAAGCCATTACTCTTTCAGGTGGAGCAGGATTGGTCCGAGCGGATTGATCGGGCAGAAGAGAAGAAGGAGAAAGTGGAGGAGGGCTTGGCAGTGTTGAAATCATTCAAGGATTCGCTGGCGAAACAGGGAAGTTTTTGGGATCAGGAGAAGTAGATGATCGAGATCCGTCCTATCCGGGAGAGCGACGCAGCCGCATTTCACGCCGCGGTCGACGCGGTTTGCCGGGAACGGCGCTTTCTCGCCACCCTGGAGGGTCCGCCTCTGGAGAAGACGACGGCGTTCGTTACGGGAAACGTGAAAAACGGGCTTCCGCAGTTCGTGGCGGACAAAGGGGGAAATATTGTCGGCTGGTGCGATGCGATTCCCGGAGATGGCGGCCGGGCTCATATCGGCGGACTTGGCATGGGAGTGCTAAAGGAGCATCGCGGGAAGGGCATCGGTCAGCGCCTGCTGGAAGCGACGATCGAGGGCGCGCGGGCGATGGGTTTGGAGAAGATCGAGCTGTCCGTCTATTCCTCCAACTTCCCGGCCATCGCCTTGTATCGGAAGGCCGGGTTCGAAGAAGAGGGAGTGAAGAAGCGAGGGCGGCTGGTGGACGGGATTTACGATGACGTGGTGTTGATGGCGCTGCATCTAACAGGGCAAGACGTGGCTTGAGGGGGGCTGGCCGCCATTTCGCGAGGCGGCCGGGACCGGGGAGACGCAGTCCCGGAAAGACGTCTCCAACCCTTGGGAGACGCAGTTTGTTTCGGCGATCCTTGCATTGGCTGAGAAATGAGGGGTAGAAACTCGGGAAACCCGGAAAAGCCATGTCCGAAAACCCTCCTCGTCGCCCTCGAATCCTCGTCGTCACCCCGGAGATCACCTACCTGCCGGAAGGCATGGGCAACCTAGCCCAGCGGATGTGCGCGAAGGCCGGCGGCCTGGCCGATGTTTCGGCCTCGCTGGTCAAGGCGCTTTACGATCAGGGGGCGGATGTCCATGTCGCGCTGCCGAACTACCGGCGGATGTTCCACCTGGATGTCGCGAGCGTGTTCGACAACGAATTCCAGAAAGTCAGCCGGGCCCTGCCCGAGCAACGGATCCACCTCGCCGAAGACCGCGTCTTTTACCACCGCTCCAGCGTCTATGGGGCGGAGAACCACCTGATCGCGCTGGCCTTCCAGCGGGAAGTGATCAACCACACGATCCCGCAGGTGCGGCCGGACCTGATCCACTGCAACGACTGGATGACCGGCCTGATCCCGGCGGTGGCGAAGCGGCACGGGATCGCGAGCTTGTTCACGGTGCATAATATCCACTCGGAGCATCTGACCCTCGCCCAAATCGAGGATCGGGGGATCGATGCGGCGGACTTCTGGCAACACCTCTTCTATCGACGCGCCCCGTGGTCCTACGAGGAGAGCCGCAGCACGAATCCGGTGGACTTGCTGACGAGCGGAATCTTCGCCGCGGACCACGTCAACACGGTGAGCCCGACCTTCCTGCAGGAGATCGTCGATGGCGGTCATCATTTCATTCCGGATGCGATCCGCAACGAGCTACGCGGGAAGGTGCACTCCGATTGCGCGACAGGGATTCTCAACGCTCCCGATGCGGCATTCGATCCGGCTACCGATCCATACCTGAGCCATCATTTCGGGCCCTCGGACCATCCGGAGGGCAAGCGGCTGAACAAGCTGGAACTCCAGGAGCGTCTCGGACTGGAGGGAGATCCGGATGTGCCGCTTTTCTATTGGCCGTCGCGTTTGGATCCCGTGCAGAAAGGTTGCCAGCTCCTGACCGAGATCCTCCACGAGTTGGTGACGAAGCACCACATGCAGATCGCGGTGGTCGCGAGCGGAAACTTCCAGAAGCACTTCCACAACATCGTGAAGATGCACAACCTGTATGCCAAGGTGGCGGTGCACGACTTCGACGAGAAGCTCTCGCATCTCGCCTATGCGGGTAGCGATTTCATCTTCATGCCGTCCTCCTTCGAGCCTTGCGGCCTGCCACAGATGGTCGCGCCGAAGTACGGCAGCCTGACGGTGGCCCACGAGATGCTCGATGTGGAAGCAAACACCGGCAACGGCTTCCTATTCCGCTACTTCAATGCGGACGGGCTGCGCTGGGCGGTCTCCGAGGCCTTGAAATTCCACGCGCTGCCGCCCGAACAACGGGGCCGCCAGCTCTCACGGGTGATGGCGGAATCGTCAGCGAAATTCAATCACGAGACGACCGCGGCGGCCTACATTCGCCGCTACGAGCAGATGCTCAAGACCGCCGTCACCACATGAAGCGCCGCACTTTCCTCAGAGCAGCCGCTGCCGCGGGCAGCTTGCCACGCCTTGCAAGAGGCGCCGGGGAAGGAGCGCAGCCGCTGTTGCGCTTCGGGCTGGTCGCCGACGCGCAGTACGCCGATGCCGAGGCGGAGGGCGAACGGCACTACCGGTCCACGCCGGAGAAACTGAAGCGGGCGATCGAGGCGCTCCAGCGGGAGAAGCTGGCCTTCACGATGCACCTGGGGGACTTCATCGACCGCGATTTCAAGTCCTTCGACGTGATGCTGCCTTTGCTTGCGGAGTTGGGGCATCCGGTGCATCACCTGCTGGGCAACCACGACTACTCGGTGGCGGATTCCGAAAAGGCCGGGGTGGTTTCAACGCTGGGGATGCCGCACGACTACTATGGGTTTCGTAGCCACGGCGTGCGATTCCTGATGACGGACACGAACGATCTGTCGGTGTACCGGCAGCCGGGTGACTCTCCCCGGACGACAGAGGCGAACGGGATCCTGGAAGGCTTGAAGGCGGCGAAGGAACCCGGGGCCGCGAAGTGGAACGGCGGTATTTCAAGCACGCAACTGGCTTGGCTGGACCGGGAGCTGGCGGCGGCCGATGCGGCGGAGGAGCGGGTGTTCGTCTGCGGACACCATCCGCTGCTGCCCGCCGACATTCATCAGGCGTGGAATCACGCCGAGGTGGTGGCGGTGTTGGAGAAGCATCCGAGCGTGATCGCCTGGTTCAACGGGCACAATCACGCGGGAGGTTTCGCGGAGCGGGACGGGCTGCCGTATGTGACCTTCCGTTCGATGCTGCATCAGCGGGAGAACACGGCGTATTCGGTGGTGGAAGTGTATCCGGACCGCGTGGCGATCCGGGGATTCGGGCGGGAGGTTTCGCGGGAGTTGAGAATGCGGGGGTGAAGTTTCCAATCATCAATCACCAATCTTTCAATCATCAAGCGGAGTGCGGCTGCACCGGGGTGGGAGAATCTTTCCAGGGGAAACCGTGGGAAAGAAGACCACGGCGAAATCCGGCGGGGGATGCGCTCTGCCGGAAGCACGAGAGTGCCTCCGCTACCATGAAGAGGAAAAGGCATTCTGCCTGAAGGCGGGACTACGAACCCTTGATGGCGGAGCGAGAGGGCGGCTTCCATGGCGTCTGCCTGATCGATTCTGGATCGGCTGCTGCAGGTTCGGCAGGTGACGCTGGCGACGCTGGCGTCCGCGGGGTTCGAAGCGATGATGTCAGGATGAGATGGCTTGCAATGTTCGTGCTGGGCTCGATGGCGGTACAGGCGCAGGAGAAGATCCAAGCGCCGATCCCGGGGAAGATCCGCGAGGAATTCAATCTTTCCCCTTTCTACGCGAAGGTGGTGATGACGGGCGATTTCCCGATCGTTTCCTCTGCCAAGGTGAGTGATCCGGCGCTCAGCGAGGCTGCGGTGCTGGTGAAGTCGATGCTGGCAGGTCGCGAAGATATCCTTTCCGCGATGGCGAAGAACAAGGTGCGGTTGACGGTGATGTCCACCGACGAGCGAACCTGCGATGTGCCGGAGCATTCCGACCTGACGCCGAAGGAGTATTGGAACCGGCGCGCACGGGGTCTCGGTGCGACCGCGGAAAGACCTTCGGTAAGCTGCGGGGAGGAAAACTTGTTGTGCTGCCCGGGCGATCCCTATTCGACTGAGAGCATCATGGTCCATGAATTCGCCCATGCGATCCATCAGATGGGAGTAAACCCGCTGGACGGGACTTTCGATGACCGTTTGAAGGCGGCTTATGAGGCGGCGATCAAGGAGGGGAAGTGGAAGAACTGCTATGCGGCGGAGAACCACTACGAGTACTGGGCGGAAGCGGTGCAATCGTGGTTCGGAACGAACCGGGAGAACGATGCGATCCACAATCATGTGAACACGCGCGCGGAGTTGAAGGATTACGATCCGGGCGTGGCGAAGCTTTGCGAGGAGGTTTTCGGGGACAAGGAGTGGGTTTATCGGAGAGCGGATGATCCGGCGCGGAAAGGCGAGCCGCACTTGAAGGGACTGGATCGCAGCAAGCTGCCGAAGTTCGAGTGGAGCGAGGCGGAGAAGGATGCAGCGAAGAAGGACCCGTGAGGAATTGGCGCACCTCCGGTCCGGCACGTCCTTCTGGCAGCCCTTCGGAACCCGGCATCTGTTAGATCCTTCACGGCAGCGGGCTGCCTGACAAATGCGGTAGCAGGGCCGCCGCAGTTCAAGACGGCCGCGTCGCTGGAAATGGCCCGGCAGGATGGGGGCGACTGAGGTCGGGGCACCCGGAAGAGCGAAAGGCTTATTCCTTCCGTTTCAGGAGGGGGAAGAGGACGACGTCGCGGATGGTCGGAGCGCCGGTGAGCATCATGATGAGGCGGTCGATGCCGATGCCGATGCCGCCGGCAGGCGGCATGCCGTGCTCGAGGGTCTCGATGAAGTCGTAGTCCACCTTCTGGGTTTCCTCGCCGGACTGGTGTTCGAGGCGCTCGCGCTGGACGTCGGGGTCGTTGAGCTCGGAGTAGCCGGGGGAGATTTCCTGGCCATTGATCACGAGTTCGTAAACCTCGACGGTCTTGCCGCCGGGGCTGAGCTTGGCAAGCGGGACCAGTTCGCTGGAGACGCGGGTGACGAAGCAGGGGTCGAAAGACTTCTCTTCCACCAGCTTTTCAAAGACCTGCTGGACGACCTCGTGGTCTTCCATCTCAGGCGAGATTTGCACGCCGAGTTGATCGCAGCGCTCGCGGCGCTGTGCCGGCGTGATGGTGAAGAAATCCTGCCCGGCCGCAGCGGCGACGAGGTCGTTGTAGTCGGCGCGCTTCCACGGACGCTGGAGGTTGATCGTGCGGACCACGTTGCCCTCCTCGTCCTTGTGATCGATCTGCAGGGTGCCGCAGAACTTCTCCGCAAGGTGGCAGATGAGCGATTCGACGAGATCGGCCATGACCTCGAAGTCGGCGAAGGCCTGATAAGCCTCCAGCATGGTGAACTCCGGATTGTGGCGACGGGAAATGCCTTCGTTGCGGAAATTGCGGTTCAGTTCGAAGACCTTGGTGAAGCCGCCGACGAGCAGGCGCTTGAGGAAGAGTTCCGGGGCGATGCGCAGGGTGAGCGGCATGCCGAGGGCATTGTGGTAGGTCTCGAAGGGCCGTGCCGCGGCACCGCCCGGGATGTCCTGCAGCATCGGCGTTTCCACTTCGAGGTAACCGCGCTCGTGAAAGAAGGCGCGGATCTCCGCCAGCATGCGTGAGCGCAGCACGAAGATCGCGGCACTCTCCTCGTTCGACATCAGGTCGAGGTGGCGCTTGCGGTACCTGATCTCGCGGTCGGCCACGCCGTGCCACTTGTCCGGCATCGGCCGCAGCGACTTCGAGAGCACGGTGAACTTGGAAACCTTCACGGACGGCTCGCCGGTACGGGTCATGAAGGTCTCGCCCTCGATTCCGAGCCAGTCACCGCGGTCCAGGCACTCGAAGATCTCACGCTCCGTCTCGGAGAGCTCCTTCACCGCAAGGTAGCCTTGGATCGATCCAAGAACATCGGCGATGTGGAAGAAGCAGGACTTGCCCATGTTCCGCAGACCGGTGATCCGGCCAGCCACCTTCACCGCTTGGCCTTCGGCGAAATTCGCGCGCAGATCGGCGGGCGTGTGGGTCGTCTCGAAGGCCGCGCCGAAGGGATCCACGCCGAGTTCGCGCAGTTTACCCAGCTTCTCGCGGCGGACGGCGATAAGTTCAGCTTCGGTCGAATGGGTCTGCGCGGTTTCGGACATGGCGGGGCAGGGAGTAGAGCCCCGCGCGGCAAGAGTCCAGAGTCCAGATGCAAGGGATTGAAAAAGAATGGGCGGCAAGTTCCCAAAGAGGAGCGGGGAAGCTGATCCGGGTGCTACTCGACCGCCTCCATGGTGAGGGCCAAGTTCCGGCTCGGCTGGCCCTCAAAAGCAGGAAGGCGGTAGGTGACGGTGCTGCCGGTGGCGATCGTCAGCCCCTCGCTGACAAGGCGCTCACCGCCGTTCTTCCCTGTCTCCTTCACGGCTAGGGTAAGGGACACGAGACCGGCATCTTGCCTGTATCGGACAGCTTCGAGTTGGAGCTGAGGCAACTGCTTCCAAGGTTGGATCCTCATGCCGGTGGAGAATGACTTGGTGCCGAGATTCTCGGTCGATAATTCTTTAGTCATAATGCCCCACTGCTCGGAGGTGAAGAGTCCCCCGAAGCGGGTGACTGGCATGTCTTTACGAGACTTGGGAACTTCATCCCAGGCGGGCATGGCAGGATCACTCAGCAGCGTGGCGTTGACGTGGACCTCGCCCGGCAAGGTATCGCG
>CAMLOZ010000088.1 GCA_946481625.1 uncultured Haloferula sp.
AGCAAGGTTCCGCCGAACAACTCCGCCGCCACCTGGAGGACATGGAGCGCCTGATGCAGCGGATGAAAGAGGAGATGGACGGGATGGAGGAGTGAGCGCCCCGATGGAATCGGCCGTCCGGCTCCTAGAGGCACACCCGTCGGAACAGCTCGTCGAGCGGAAGCTGCATGCCGATGTAGAAGTCACCGAACTCCGCGAAGCGGGCGGAGACCTCGTCGAAGCGCATCTCGTACACGATCGACTTGATGTCGATGGTGTCCTTCGCGAGCAGGGTCACGCCCCATTCGTATTCGTCGAGACCGGTGGAGCCGGTGATCAACTGGAGAATCCGGCCCGAATAAGTACGGCCGACACGGGCGTGGCCCGCCATGAACTCGCGGCGGGCTTCGAAATCCAGCGAGTACCAGTTGTCGGAGCCGCTGCGGCGCTTGGACATCGGGTAGAAACAGATCGCGGGCCAATCCGGTAGCACCGGATAGAGCCGGTGCTTCAGGTAGTGGTCCATGCGGTCCTCGAACTCTTTCATCGCCTGTTGGAACTCGGGGGAACCTTCCGCCAGACCCTTCTCGCCGATCAGGGTGTCCGCGGCGTATTGCTCGGAAGTGGTGGTGTATTCCGAACGTTCCGTCTGCGAGAGATAGGAATAAACCGGACTAAGGATTTCGGGTCCGAGCGAGAGCGTGAGCTGTTTCTCGAACGCATTCGCCACCTGCAAATCCGGAGTCAGAAGCATGAAGCCGAGATCCGCCTTCGGAGTGGCGATCGCGAAAGTCAGCAAGTGGGTGTCCTTGGTCGCACGGATATCCTGCACCAGTTCGGTGAGGCGCGTCTTGGCCATCCGCTTCTCGTCATCGCCGAGGATGGCCCACTGCGAATGGTCGATCTGATAGAAGAGGTGCATGACGTGCCAGCCTTCGCGTGGCACCAGCGGCGGAATGGAACTCTGGGACATAATGGATCAGCGGCGCAAGGGTAGGATCGGGATCACAGTGAGCGGCTTGAAGCTGTCAGAGTCGCCCTCGGCGGAAGGACCTTCGAGGATCTCGACGGTCCAAGGGCGCTGGTCGCTCGTGCGGTAGGCGTTGAACGCCCCCTCGTCGATGAAACCGTCCGTGGCTGCAATGGCGAGCGTCGCGCTCCCCGCGGGTTGGAAGGAACCGCCCTTGAACGAGCGGATCATGGGGTCGCCCACCGTCTCGCCGCGGTCGTTCTTGAAATTCACCCACAGCACGCCGAGGGCGGACGCCTCCGGGGCGAGAGTGATCTGAACCACCGGAATCATTATCACCTCGCGCTTCGCGCTATCGCGGTTCGGACCCTCGCGGATTGGCTCGCGCCAGAAGGTCTCGGCCGAGCGGATCGCGGCATGTTGACCCCGCACCGGGAAATCGGGCGCGGAGAGATGGCTGTCTTCGAAGCTGAGCTGGGTGAAGAAGCGCGTGATCACCCAGATCGCCGCCGCCGCGACGACGAAGGCGAAGGCTCCCAGGCCGATCAATTCGCGCGGGTTGGGCTTCGGGAAGCGGTACTTCTCGCCGGGAGCGGGCGGCACTGCGGGGCGGGGACGGTTCTGGCGCGGGGCGGGTTCGGCAGGTGTTTCCTCCGGTTCATTCCGGAGTTCGTCCCGCGTTGCGGGGTCGGAGGGAGTTTCGGCCTCCTCGTCCACCACGATCAGAACCGCTTCCTGTCCACCGTCCTCCGGTGATTCGTCCAGATCGCCGATCTCGTCCACCGCAGGTTCGGCCGTGGTGTCTCCGGGTTCCTTGGCGAGGCCGGTCTTGCGCTCGGCGGCACGGACCGGGGCCTTGCCCCGCTGGACGGACTTCGCGGATGTGGAATCGCCTTCCGTGCCACGGCTTCCAGCCGCAGGCGGCGGCGACGGCTTGGGCGTCGGGCGTTCCTCGGGCTCGTCATCCAGATTCCACAGGTCGCCCTCGGTGGTCTCCTTGGAAAGCTCGGATGCCGTGGGGCGGCTGCGGTCCGGCGAACCGGTATTGCTGGGTGGATCCGCGGGCATGAGTGAAGGCGCGCACCGGTTTAGGAATCGCGCCCGCCCTTGACCAGTGGAAACCTTGCCTGCAAAGAGGTCCGCAAAAAGGATTGCATGGATGCTCCGGCGGCGCGATGCAGTCGTCAGCAGCAATTTCCTCCTTTTTCCCGATGGCAGACCGCGAAGACAAGAATCCGGAGAACGTGGCAGGCAAGTTCTACGTCGATAGCCAGTGCATCGACTGCGACCTTTGCCGCGAAACCGCGCCGAACAATTTCACCCGCTCCGACGACGAGGGGTATTCCTACGTCTACAAGCAACCGGAGAACGACGAGGAGAAGGCGCAGTGCCGCGAGGCAATGGAAGGCTGCCCGGTCGAAGCGATCGGCGAGGACGGCGAAGATTGATCCCATCGGGCCATGGCGAAGGAATCCCGGCTGGAGGCGATGCGACGCGCCATCCTTCGGGATTGGCGGGGCGGGGATGAGCCAGCCCATCCCGACGAACGTCTGCACCTTCCCAAGGAGTTCCTAGCGAGTATCTTGCGCCAGGCCGGAGCCACCGCGGGCATCGACGAGGAGCGCTTGCGCGCCATGTGGAAAGAGGTGGCGGGTGAGTTCGTCGCCCGCCATGCCACTCCCGTGTCGCTGAAGAACGGCTGCCTGACGCTCCATGTGCTCCAGCCGGCAATCCGCTTCCAATTGGAGCAGACCCGGGCCGTGCTGTTGAAGAACATCCAGGCGGTGGCAGGAGAGGGGCTGGTAAAGTCGATCCGCTTCGCCGTGGGGTGAGGGGCGTAGCGCAATTGCGGTCTATTTTCCCCAAACCGGGGGCTAGCCATGTCGGTTTTTGTCGAAAACCGCGAAGAGGATCAGCCCGAAGGCGACAAGCCGGAACATGTAGACCGCCGGGATCCACTCCGTATCGAGGTGAAGGGTGGCTCTGGCGATGCGTTCCGCCAGCAGCAGTCCGAACGCCATCGAGAAGAAGAGGAAAAGCCGGTCGCGGGTGGTTTTCCAGAACCTCACGAAAAACAGCGAGATGACGAGGAACCCCATGCAGATGGCTCCGGAGAGAAATGATTCCAACATGGCGCGGAAGTTATTGGGATTCGAAGACCAGGCCGAACAGGAGCACCAGAATCGCCGCCAGGGTAACGACGTTCCGCACGACGAGCATGTTGGTTCCGGGGTAGAGGACCAGGTCCGCAAATAGCAGCAGGTTGCCGAGGCCCAGAATCAGGAAACACAGCGAACTCCAGAACAGAAGCCGGTAGCGGGTGCGGCGGAAACCTCGCCAGAGAAGGAGAGCGCAGCCGAAGCACGTCAGGAGACAAAGGGAATAGATGAAGATCGGGATCATGGCTCGTGCTTGAATTTGAAGGCGTCGGCAAAGCCTTGAACGGCATCGCGGTTCTTCTGGTAGATGGCCTCGATCACGCGGACCGGCATCTCCTGGTAGCAATGGCGCAATTCGTTGATGACCGGGACATCGCTTGAGGACCGGAGGCGGTAGGCGGGAGGCGTCTCGGCGGACTTCTCCAGCAGGCCCTCGGCCGTGAATTTCTCCAGCCCCAGAGCGACAGACGTTCTCGAACTGAGAACGACCTTGTAGATTTCCTCCGTCGTCCAATCGGCCCGGGTTTGATTCGCGAGCAGGAGAAGGATTTCCAACTGCTCCACCGAGGATAGGCGCTGTGAGATGAACTGCCTGACGGAGGAGGGTAGGGATTCACCGGGCATGGGTGGAGCGAGGTGTGTGAACGGTAGCTGACATCAGGACACGGAGACTGGATTTTCGCCGCCCCTCTCCTGCCAGCAAGGAAAAAGGATTCCACTTCCGGCAGAAGGACTGCCGGCGCACCGAGAGAGCCCGCCTCGCGGCATGCGTCCCCGGCGTGCCGAGGCGAACTCCCCTGCGAACCATGACCGGATTGGACTTCCTTCACGGAACCTGCGGAGGTAGGAAAGCGCTACCCGCCAAATGCTCTCCGGAGCTCTGCCGCATGTTCCGCAATTTCATCTTCGACTGGTCCGGCACGCTCGTGGACGACCTGCCTCCGGTGTTGGTAGCCACCAACCATGTCCTCGCGCTCTACGGCAAGCCCGCGCTCGACCGCGAAGAGTTCCGCAGGGTCTTCCGGCTTCCCTATCGCGAGTTCTACGAGGAAATGCTGCCTGGAGTGCCCCTTGCGGAACTGGAGGTCCACTTCCGCAAGGCGTTTTCGGAAAGCACCGCTCCGGTAACGATCCTGCCGCACGCGCGCGAAAAGCTGGAATGGTGCCGCGAGCACGGTGTCCGCACCTTCGTGCTCACCAGCATGGATAGCGAGGCTTTCAAGAAACAACTCGTCGATCTCGGCCTGACGGATTTCTTCGAGGCGACCTACTCCGGCGTGCTCGACAAGCGGGAACTCATCCTCGAAATCATCTCGAAGCACATGCTCGTGCCGGAGGAAACCGCCTTCATCGGCGACATGACGCATGACATCGACACCGCCCGTCACGGCAAGCTCACGTCGATCGCGGTGCTCACCGGATATACCCTCGCCGGCCCGCTTTCCGAATCGCGCCCCGATCTCACCGTGCCGGATCTCGACGCCCTCCGCCGCTTCGTCGGCCGGCCTGGCTGGCGTCCGCGCCCTGTCGCCACGGTGGGCGCGTTGCTTCACGACGGCAATGGCAAGCTGCTCATGCTGCGCACCCACAAGTGGGGTCACCGCTGGGGCATCCCGGGCGGCAAAATCCGCCGCGGCGAGAGCACCGAGGACGCGCTGCGCCGCGAAATCCGCGAGGAGACGGGCTTGGAGATCGACCGCATCCGCTTCGTGATCGTGCAAGACTGCATCGACTCCCACGAGTTTCTCCGTCCCGAGCACTTTCTCCTCCTCAACTACGTCGCCCGCGTGAAGAGCGGGGAGATCGTCCTCAACGAGGAAGCGCAGGACTACCGCTGGGTCACCCCGGCGGAGGCCATGGGACTCGACCTCAACCGCCCGACCCGGACCCTGCTCGTCGAAGCTCTCAACCAGGGAGTCATTGAGCATCCGGTGTAAGCGCGTGCTGGTAATTCAGCATCGCCTTCGCCAAGCGGTAAGCCTCGCCATCCGGCGCGCGCGAGGCATCGGCGAACAACGCCTCCACCCGCCGCTTGCCGCGCTGGCACACATAGCGCGCCGTCCGGATCGACGCCTCGTCCTTGAGCGAGTGGGCATAGGCCACCGACGAGCTCATCGCAAAAAGCTCCGCGCCCACATCGACAAGCCTGCCTAACAGAAGCTGCCGCCGCTCCAATTTCGGGCCGTTTCCGGCCATCGCATGGAAGAGCGTCCGCGCGAGCTTGCGGCTGAGGCGCGCCACATTCCTCAATCCTCGCTTGAGCCCCGGATCGAGATCGTCCGGCATGGAGACGCCCGAAGGCAGCCAGCGCTTCGGATACCATCCCGCATAGAAGATCCCGGCTTTCATCGCCGCCGAAAGCCGCTCGCCGGCCGCCTTGCGGGTATCCAGTGCTGCCGCCCCGCGTCTCAGGTGCGGGTCCAGCGCCTCGCGCGCGAGGAAGAGATGCATGATCTCGGTCGAGCCTTCGAAGATCGTGTTGATCCGGCAGTCGCGCAGCAAGCGCTCGACCGGGTCGGGCTTGTCGCCCCGGGCCCGCAGGGAATCCGCGGTCTCGTAGCCGCGGCCGCCCTTGATCTGCATCGTGCTGTCGGCCCCGTGCCATCCCGCCTCGGTGCCCCAGAGTTTCGCGATCGCCGCTTCGAGTCGGATGTCGGCATGCTTGTCCCGGTCCACCAGCGCGGAGGTGTAGCGGACCATCGCTTCAGTGGCGAAGGCGTCCGCCGCGAGGTCGGCGAGCTTGCCCGCGATGGCCTCGTGCTTGCCGATGATTTGTCCCCACTGTTCGCGCTCGCGCGACCATGTCAGGGCGATATCAAGGCAGCGCTGCAACAAACCCACGCAAGCCGCCGGCAAGGTCAGCCGCCCGGTGTTGAGCGTGGTCAGCGCGACCTTCAAGCCCTTGCCCTCGCCTGCGACCACGTTCTCGCGGGGAATCTTCACACCGGTGAAGCGGATCACGCCGTTGTAGAGCGCCTTGAGCCCCATGAAGCGGCAGCGCGTGACGATCTCCACGCCCGGCCACGCCGTCTCCACGATGAACGCCGTGATCGCATGCGGCTTGTCCGGTAGCGGCGTGCGTGCCATCACGATCAGGTGCTTCGCCTTCAGGCCGTTCGTGCACCACAGCTTTTCGCCATCGAGAATCCAGTGGCTGCCGTCTTCGGAGAGTTTGGCGCTCGTCTTCATCCGCGCGGGATCCGAGCCCACTTCGTTCTCGGTGAGCGCGAAGGCCGAGACGTCTCCCGCCGCGCACTGAGGCAGATACTTCCGCTTCTGCTCCTCCGTGCCGAAAACCAGCAAGGGCTGCGGAATCCCGATCGATTGATGGGCGGAGAGAAGCGCGGTGAGGTTGCCGCAGTGCCCGCCCAACAACATTGCGGCACGTGAATAGTTCGTCTGCGAAAGCCCCAGCCCGCCTAGGTCTTTCGGAATCTTGATGCCGAAAGCGCCGAGCGCGGCGAGCCCCTTCATCACCTCGTCGGGAATCTCGCCCTCGCGGTCGATCGCATCGGGATCCGTCCGCTCGCGCAGGAAGGTCCCGAGCTTCTGCAGGAAGGCATCGCCTTCCGCCCGGTCGCTCTCGCTCTGGGCAGGGAAGGGGAACAGGGTCCGGAAATCGGGCGAGCCGTCGAAGAGCGAGGCCGCGAAGCCGCTCAACTCCCGGCTGTCCCGCGAGGACTCGGCAAGTTCCAGAGCCGCTCGCTGGCCCGCCGACATCTTCGTGGTATCGATGATCGAAGCCCCGGAGCCTCCGTCGCGCCGGGTGCTTTTCTCAGTGGTGTCGGGTGGCGTGAGTGAGGCCTTCATGGGATCGCTGGGTCGCGGGTTTCGCCGGAGGGGCGCTGGGCTTGAGGGTGCTTGAAACCGTGAGTTCGTATTGGAGCGGGCCGCCGCGGAAGGGCGCGTAACCGGTTCCCAGCACCATCGCCAGGTCGATGTCATCCGCGGTCTCCGCGACGTGTTCCGCGAGGCAAAGCCGCGCCTCCTCGCTCATGCTGCGGGCCAAGCGTCCCGCCACATCGGGCGGCAGCGCCTCGGTGCCCGCGCGAAGGGCGAGCGCGTCCGGGTTCGGCGTAGTACGATGTCCAACGTAGGAATAGAATCCCGCGCCCGACTTCCGGCCCGCATGTCCCTTCGCCAGCAGCTTGTCGAGCAAGTCCGGAACCGACATCCGCTCCGGGAATGCCTCCGCCAGGGTGCGCGCCACGTGGACGGCCACGTCCAGACCGACCTCGTCGAGAAGGCGCAGCGGCCCCATCGGCATGCCGAAGTCGAGCATGGCGTCGTCGATCGCCTTGGGGTCGCCGCCGCGCTCGAAGAGCTTCGCCGCTTCCACCAGGTAGGGCATCAGGATGCGGTTGACGAGGAAACCGGGCGCGTCGCGGACCACGACCGGCAGCTTGCCGATCGACCGCACGAAGCCGACCGCGGTGGCCAGCGTCTCGTCGGAGGTCTGCGCGGTCCTCACCACTTCGACCAGTTGCATGCGGTGCACCGGGTTGAAGAAATGCAGGCCCACCAGTCGCTCCGGATTCGTGATGACCTCGGCCAGCTCGTGAATCGGCAGCGCCGAGGTGTTCGTCGCGAGAATCGTGTCGGGCCGCGTCCGCGCCGAGAGATCGGCAAAGACCTTTCGCTTGATGTCGAGACGCTCCACCGCGGCTTCAATCACCAGATCGCAGCGGTCGAGCGGAACCGGCGTGGAAGAGGGCAGGACGCGGTCGAATCCGCGGGCCGCCTCCGTCGGGGTGAAGACGCGCCGGCTACGGGCTTCACCGTAGTTCTTCGCGATCGCCTTCATACCCTTCGCCAGCGCCGCGTCATCCAGATCCCTCAAGACCACCTCATGTCCGCGCGTGCTCAGCCAGTAGGCGATGCCCGCCCCCATCACGCCCGCGCCGATCACGGCACAGCGGCCGACCGGGCGCGGAGCCGCTGTCACGATCTTATGCTTCTTCGCCCGCTCCTGCAGGAAGAAGAGCCGGAGCAACTGATGGGTTTCCGGCCGTTCGGCCAAGCGGAGGATCGCTTCCTTCTCACGCTCGAATCCTTCATGGACCGGGCCATGGCAGGACTTTGCCGCCACCTCCAGCGCGGCCTCCGGCCCCGGATAGAGGCCCCGCGTCTTCGCCATCAAGGCAGCACGGGCCTTGGCGGCGATGATCGGGGCTACCACCGGGTTGTGCAGCAGCAGCCGGGCTTTCGCGTGCCGCTTGCCTTTCTGCAGCATTTTCTCCGCGTGTTCCTCCAAATGCTCGAGCGGTACTACCGCATCCACGATGCCCTTGGCCCTCGCTGCCTTGGCAGGCATGATCTTGCCGCCAAGGATCAGCGGCAGCGCGGCTGGCAAGCCGATCAATCGCGGCAGCCGGGTCGTGCCGCCCCATGCGGGAAGAATGCCGAGCTGCGTTTCCGGCAGGCCGATCTTCGTCGAGCGTTCATCGCTGGCGACCCGCCAGTCGCAGGCCAGCGCGAGTTCCAGCCCGCCGCCGACGCAGGCACCGTGGATCGCGGCGACGGTCGGGTAGGGAAGATGCGCGAGTTTGTCGAAGGTGGCCTGACCGAGTTCGATGAGGTCACGCAGTTCGTCTCCTTGCGCCGCCGACAGGATCTTCAGGTCGGCCCCGGCGATGAAGATCGAGGGCTTTGCCGAGCGGAGGATCAGCCCGTTCAATTCGGGATGGGCGGAGAGCGCGTCGAGCTTTTCCGAAAGCTCCACCAGGGCCGGGCGATCGAAGAGATTCGCCGAGGAACCCTCGCGGTCGAAGGTCAGCACGCCGAGGCGGCCATTGAGTTGGAAATGGAGATGGTGCATGGCATCAATCAGTTTCGTTCGAGCCAGAGGGCGGCGCCCTGGCCGCCGCCGACGCAGAGCGTGGCGAGCGCGCGTTTGCCGCCGGTTTCGCGGAGCTGGTGAAGCGCACTCAGGACGAGCCGGGCTCCGGTGGCACCCACCGGATGCCCCAAGGCGATCGCCCCGCCGCGGCGGTTGAGGATTTCGTGGGGGATCTCGACCGGATGAAGTTCGTGCCCGCTTTTCGCGGGATCGCGCAGCGCCGCCAGCACGGCGAGCACCTGCGCGGCGAAGGCCTCGTTGATTTCGATCAGGTCGGCATTCTCCGGCGAGAGCCCGGTGATCTGGCGGGCAAGCGCGATCGCATGGACTGGCCCCAGCCCCATCCGTTCCGGATCGCAGCCGCTGTAAGCATAGCCGGTCAGCCGTCCCAGCGGTTCGATGCCGAGCCGGTTGACCGCGTCATCATTGCCGACCAGGAGCGCTACGGCACCGTCGGTGATCTGCGAACTATTGCCCGCAGTCACGGTCCCCGTTTGTCGGTCGAAGATCGGGCGCAGCTTGGCCAGCTTCTCGGGAGTCGAATCCTCGCGCATGCCGTTGTCGCGGATAACCGCTTTCCCGGCCACGTGCACCGGAGCGATCTCTTCCGCCAACCGGTCCGCGGCAGCCAATGCCTTGCGGTGGGATGCGGCGGCGAAGGCGTCCTGGGCCTCGCGCGAGATGTGGTAGTCGCGTGCCAGAACCTCGGCGGTGTCGCCCATGATCATGCCGCTGTAGGGATCGGTCAGCCCGAGTTGCAGACCCGCGCGCGGCTTGAAATCGCGCGGTCGGAATCCTGCCAAGGCCGTGATCTTTTGTC
>CAMLOZ010000089.1 GCA_946481625.1 uncultured Haloferula sp.
CGCGCCGGGCCCCGCCGCCGGGCAGGCGGAAGCGGATGTCCACGCCGGAGCGGCCTCCGGCATTCAGGGGTTCCACGCTGTCCACCGTGGCGTCCATCAGTGCCAGGCTCGCCAGCATGATCGGCGTGACCCCGGGCATCGGCCCGCCCGCCAGATCGTTCTTCATATCCTTGGTGATGAAGTAGCCCGTCTTCATCTGCGCATCCATCGCCAGGCTCAGCCGGTTCAGCGAGCCGAGCACCGCACCCGGATCGGCATTGTCGAGATAGGGCAAGCCGCCCGCTGGCTCGAGGCCTAGCAGGACGTAGTTCGAGGCCTGCGGGAAAAGCGCGGTCACATACATCAGGTCCGGACCGCCGAAGGGATAAAGCACCGCCCGCGGATTGCCGACCAGCGGCCGCACGTTGATGTCCGCCCATTCGCGCTGCCGCGCCGTGCGCTTCGAGGCGAAGAGCCGCCACTTCGTCGCCATGTCGTTGGCATGGTCCTGATAGTTCCCGGTCTGCTGCATTTGGGAGAGCACCGCACCCTGGTGCACCGGACGCCCAGCGAGGAAGCGCGCGATGTCATTGGCGGTCGCCTGTCCTTGGACCGGTTCGAAGACCTCGGGGCCGGGAGCAAGCGTCTGCGTTTGGCCGCGCGGCGGGGGCTTGGGTCCGCAGGCGGCGGCGAGGAACAGGGGCAGGAGCAGCAGTCGTTTCATCGGCGAAGGAGTTTGAGCGGAAACCAGATGACCGCGAAAAAAACCGCCACCCCGGCACCGGCCAAGGTGGTTTTCGGATTTTGAGTCGCGGAATACACGATCACGAATCCCGCCATTGTCAGGAAAATCAAGGGCGGAAGCGGATAGAAGGGGATCTTCACCGGGCGCGGCAGCTCCGGGGAGCGGATCCTCATCACGACGCTCCCCGCCACCACCAGCGAGGTCGAAAGCGTCAGCCCGATCTGCGTCGCCTCCATCAGGTCCCGCAGGCCGGCCGCGTAAACCAGCACCAGGGCCACCGTCATCTGGAAGAGGAGCGCCAGATGCGGCACGTCTTTCCGCGGCGCGAAGAAGGACAGCGAGCGCATGTTCCGGCCCATCGCTCCCAGCACCCGCGGCCCTGCCCAAAGCAGCGCACTCGCCGAGGCGAACAGCCCCACCGCAAACAACCCGGAGACCATGCGTGCCGCTTCATCCCCGAAGAGCGAGGTCGCCGCGATGTGGCCCACCGCTTCCTGCCCTTTCAACTCGGCAACCGGCGACGAGTGCAGGAAAGACGCATTGAGCCCGACATAGAGCACCGCCACCAGCACCGTGCCCCACAGGAGTGCGCGGCGCACCGTCTTCTGCGGATCCTTCCACTCCTCCAAGCCATACACCGCCGCATTCCAGCCGGTGTAGGAATAGGTCACGTAGAGCAGCGCGACCGCGAAACCCGGGGTCAGCACCGCCCGCCAATCGACCGCGGGATCGACCTGCCAGCGGATGTCGCCTTCGCCCTCCATCGTCCACGCGGCCGCAATGAAAACGAGGATCAAGAGCAGCTTCAGTCCCGTTGCCCCCACCTGCACCCGCGCGCTCGTCTTCGTGCTCACCGAGTGCGCCGCCGTCCCCAGAAGGATCACGGCCGCCGCCGCGTGCTGCACCGGGATGCCATCCACCGCCTTGTGCAGGTACTCGCCGAAGGCCAGCGCCGTGATCGCCGTGGGTGCCGAGAAACCGGCGAAGGCCGAAAGCATCCCGGCCATGAACCCGAGACTGGGGTGATAGATCGATCTCAGGAAATGATACTCGCCCCCGGACTTCGGCAGCATTGCCGCCACCTCTGCATAGCAGAACGCCCCGCAGAGCGCGATCACTCCGCCCAGCGCCCAAAGGAATAAAATCTGCGGCGCGGAGTCGAGGTCGACGAGCTGGAAGCCCAGCGAAGTGAAGACCCCCACGCCCACCATGCTTGCCACCACCAGAGCGGTGGCGGCGAAGGCTCCGGCATGCGCGGGATGGGACACGGCCTAACACATCCGCGAAATCCGGGGCTTGCGCAAATTCCGTTCCCGATCTTTTGAAGTGTTCAGATGAACAAATTAGATTGCGCTTCCTCCAAGCTCCCCGATCATTCCGCCCATGGACCCGCACCGCGGCCGGGGCGCGCAGGAAAACCCCGCCAATCGCTTCGAGGCTCTCTGCGTTCACACCGATGAGGACGCTTGGGTGGACGACGACCCGCGCCCGCTTCGCACCACCTTCCTGCGCGACGACTCGAAGTCGGTCCTCAATGCCAACAACTCCGAGGATCTCTCCTTCGAGTACAGTGTGAACCCCTACCGCGGCTGCGAGCACGGTTGCTCCTATTGCTACGCCCGCACCTACCATGAATATCTCGGCTACTCCGCCGGCCTCGATTTTGAATCCAAGATCGTGGTGAAGGAGGACGCACCCCGGCTGCTCGAAGCCGCGCTCTCGAAGCCTTCCTACAAGCCCTCGATGATCGCGATGAGCGGCGTCACCGATTGCTACCAGCCCGTCGAGCGCAAGCTGGAGATCACCCGTCGCTGCCTGGAAGTCATGGCCCGCTTCCGCCAGCCTGTCGGCCTTATCACGAAGAATGCCCTCGTCGCCCGGGATGTCGATCACCTCGCCGAGCTCGCCCGCCACCGCGCCGCCTGCGTCTTCATTTCCGTCACCAGCCTCGATCCGAAGCTCGCCCGCATCCTCGAACCGCGGGCCTCTTCCCCGCGCGCGCGCCTCGATGCGATCCGCGCCCTTGCCGATGCCGGGGTGCCCGTCGGCGTCAGCGCCGCACCCATGATCCCCGCGCTCAATGACAGCGAGCTCCCCGCCATCCTGGAAGCGGTGAAGGAAGCAGGCGGCAGCTTCGCCTTCTACACCACCGTGCGCCTCCCCGGTGCCGTCGCCAACGTCTTCACCTCATGGCTCGACCGCCACTTCCCGGAGCGGAAAGAGAAGATCCTCAACCGCATCCGCGCCTCCCACGATGGCAAGCTGAACAGCGCCACCCCCGGCACCCGCATGCGCGGCACCGGCGAGCCGCTCGGTCAATTGCGCGCGCTTTTCCACGCAAGCTGTCGCCGCCTCGGCCTCGCCACCCGCCCCCCGGAACTCAGCACCGCCGCCTTCCGCCGCGTCCTGCCCGGGCAGGGGGAGTTGTTTTGAGGCTTAGCGAGGGTTCAGAAAAATCTTCATCGGAAACGAGGGCGGCCTGTCGTGGTTGCTGCCCCAATACTCCTTCCCGTTTGCGTCCCAGTAGCTCGCGGTCATGTAGTTCCATCCTCTAGGCTGACGATTCAAGTGGACCCGGCCCTTCTCGTCGGTATGTCCCTGCTCGATAGCCCGGCCGGACACGATTTGTGCCCAGACATTCGCCCCTTTCGCGGGCTTTCCGTCCGGCAAATACACCTCGATTCGTTTCGAGCGCTCCAGCCAGATCGCCACCGCGCCCGCAAGCACGGCGACGACCACGGCAATCGACAAGATCTTCTTCATTCCGGCTGATGTGACCGCATACGGCCTCACCACACCTCCCTCTTCACCGCCAGATAGCCAAAGACGCCCTCATCCAAGTCCCCCAGCACCGCCTCGTTCAGCCCCAGGCCATCCGGCGTGGTCAGCTCGATCTCGTTGCCGAAGGTGATACCCGTGCCGCCTTCCACCCACCAGTTGTCGCAGATCCGGCGGTGCACATGGAGGCCTGCCCGATAGGAAGAGAAGTCCAGCGTCCGCGACTGGTTGTTGTCGTCGATATTCCACACCCCGCCCGCCGACCGCACGTCGAAGCTGAAGCGCCAGTCCTCCGTTGCATCCCAGCTCGCCGTGAACGAGGGCCCCAGCAACTGCACCCGCACGTCTTCCCGCGGTGACCAGAAAAACGCGAGCCCGGGAATCAAGGACTCGTTCCCGAAGGCATCGAACAAAGCCGCCCCACCGCCGAGATAGAACCGGTCGCTGAACTTGTACCCCGCACCGATCGCCACATCCACGAAGATGTCGTCGCTATCGATATGATCGAAGTCCGTCGAAAGCGAAGGCTTCAGCCAGGCTCCGTAGATCCAAGGCGACCGGGCCGAATAGTTGAGCAACCACAAGGGCAATTCGAGCGAGTGCAGGTCCTCGTCCCCCACAGGAAATCCCGGCAGCGTGCCATCGTAGCGGAGGAAGGTCCCCTCGTAGCGGAAGGTCGGGAGCAACGCCAGGTCACCCGCGAGCGGGATCGGCTTGCTCAGGAAGCTCTGCAACTCCGCCTGCCATGCATCCAACTCCCCCGGACTGCGGTCGAACTCCATCCCGAAGTTCCCGTAGGCACTCACCCGGAACGCATCGAACAGCAGCAGCGGGCTCTCTTCCGAGGCGATCTCCTCCGAAGCCACCTCCTCGGCGGCGTGGGCGATTGTCGAAAAAGCGGCGAGAATGAGCAGAGCGAGTCTTTTGATCATGATGATCGCGACCCATACGACAAACTCCCCGATTTTGCTAGAGGGGAAATGTTCGCTGCCGGAGCGGCAGCTCAAGCCACGAACAGCTTCAGCACCCACGACACCAGCATCGCCGTCGCCGCGAGCAGCAGCACCAGCAGCAGCAGGCTCTTCCCCTGCGTCCGGCGCTCGTTGCGGATCTGCGTCCGGCTCGCTTTCTCCTCGAATTCGCGCAGGCGCCGCCGGTCCGCCAGATCGTCGGGCGGGGGCAGCGTCGCCGCCTGCTCCTCCGCCTCGCGCAGGATCTTCTCCGGCGCCGCACTGGCATTCTGGATCCGCTCGCGCAGCTTGCGCTCCTCCTCTTCGAGGGTGCGCAACTCTTCCATCGTGGGATCGTCGGCGAGACTCCGGGAAAGGCGCATGTTGAGGGTCATTTCAGGAGATACACGATGAGGGCGATCCCGCCGAGCACCAGCACCGGCAGGTTGAAGGCGAGCCCGTTGCGGAATTGCCGGCCGAAGTCGCCCGACAGCACCCGGCGCGCCTTCGCCCCGTTGAAGATGTTCGCGCTGCGGGTGCGCGAGAAATAGTCCGCGGCCTGGGAAAACTCGTCGTCCGCATGCTCCGCCACGGCCATCGCCCGTTCGATCGCCGTGCCCATGTTCTCGCGGGTCCAGGCGTCCGGATTGATCTTCTCCAGCTTGTTCAAGTGTGCGGCCAGGCAGGAACGGCACTGCTCCAGTTCCTCGATCTCCTGCCGCATGTCGATCACCTCACGGTCGATGCGCGTCACCGTGGCGGACATCTTGTCCGTCAGTTCCGCCTGAGCCGTGATGAACTCCCGCTTGCGGACGTTGAGCGTCTCGACTTCCCGCTTCTGGCGTTCCAGGGCCTCGCGCTGCTGTTCCAATTGCTGGAGCTGCTCTTCGGCGGCGCGGAGTTTGCCTTCGACGTCTTCCCCCTGGCGACCGTTGGCCGGCGCAGGGTTCATTTCAAGCTGGGTGCTACGGATCTTGATGTGGTGCGTGTGCTCGGGAGCGGGTGGCATTGCCGGAGGCGGGATGCGGGACAGCAAGACCCTTCTACTCCTCCGCCAAAACACGTTCCAGAAAAATCATCAAGATCTCTTAATGAATGGGTTGCGAGATGTTCAAAAGAACAATTGATGTTGCAAATTGCTTCTCCGCCCCGGCCCCCACGTGTATTGAAATCGTCGCGAAGTTATCATGTTTCGGCGTGCCCCGGGCTCCATGGTCAGGCGCACCACCGATTCCGTCCTTTGCCCATCGACCGAATATGACCCTGGAAGCAAAGCGGACGACTCCATCCCCCGGATCCATCGCCGCCACCCCGCCTCCGCTCTCGCTCCAGACGCGGATCGTCGTTCTCACCTACCTCGCCTACTTCTTCTACTACTTCACCCGCAAGCACCTCAGCGTCGCCACCGGCTCGCTTGTGGAGGAGGGCTTCTCGCTCAAGCTGATCGGCGTGGTGAATTCCGCCTACTCGGTTTGCTACATGCTCGGCCAGTTTGCGAGCGGTGCCCTGGGGGACCGGAGAGGGCCTCGCATCGCGCTCTTCCTCGGCATGTGCCTCTCCGGCATCGCCACCGCCGCCTTCGGCATGTTTCCTTTCACGGCCGTCCTCGCGATCAGCTACTCCTTGAACGGCCTCTTCCAATCCACCGGCTGGCCGAATACCTGCAAGATCGTCACCGCCTGGGTCAGCGAGGCGCGCCGCGGCCGCGTCATGGGCTTCTGGCTGACCTGCTACATCATCGGCAGCATGGCCGCGACCTTCTTCGCCGGCCTTGTCCTCGAGCGCTACGGCTGGCGGGAGGTCTTCCTCGTCATGGGCGGCGTCGTGATCCTCATCGGCATCATCCAGGGCCTTTTCCTCATCAACCGCCCGGAAGACCGCGGCTACTCTTTCCACTCCGGTAGCACGGACTCGCCCGCCGTCGTGGAGTCGCGCATTGGCTTCTCGCGGATGCTGTCGAATCCCTCGGTCCTTCTTCTCGGCTTCTCCTACTTCGGGCTCAAGTACACCCGCTACACCCTCTTCGCCTGGCTCCCGTTCTACCTCGAGAAAGTCGTCAAGCTCCCCAAGTTCGCCTCCGCCATGGCCTCGAACGGCTTCGAAGCTGGAGGCATCGCCGGCCTCATCCTCGGCGGCTTCGTCGCCGACCGCTGGTTCGCGGGGAACCGCTGCCGTCTCGCGCTGATCTCATTGCTCGGCATGATCCTCGCCATCTTCGCCTACCGCATCCTCTCCCGCGGGGCAGGAGGAACAATCAACCTCTTCGGCCACCCCGCCGACCTTCTGTTGGTGAAGAACATCGTCGGCATCGCCGTTGTCGGCTGCTTCCTCTACATTGCGGACGCCATCCTCTCCGGCACCGCCGCGCAGGAAGTCGGCGGGGCTGAAAACGCCGCCTCCGCCTGCGGCATCGTCAATGGCATCGGCTCCATCGGCCAGATCCTCTCCGGCATCGTCCCCGTCCTCATGGCGGAGCGCTATGGCTGGGATGCCGTCTTCATCTCTTTCATCGTCTTCGGCCTCATCTCCGTCGCGATCGTCATCCCCCTCGCCCTCAAACCCTCCATCCCCCGCGCAGAGTAGCCAGAGTAGCCGATGCCTCCCGGCATCGGGGAGGAGCCCGCAAGCCTCCGGCGCGGACGAAGGTTCCCGGTCCTTCCCGTTATTTCCCTCCTTCGGAAACCGTGCCTTCTTCCCTCGCAAGCCATCCTCCTTTGCTCTCCCTCCGCGTTCCCCTGCGATCTCTGTAACTCTGCAGTTCCTTCTCCCTGAACCCACCGCCTCCGACCCCCGACCCCCGACCCCCGACCACTTTGTTAAGCTCGCGTAAATCCAATCGCCTCCCGCCCCTCCCTTCGCCATCCTCCACCCGCATGAGCCCTGCGCCCTCCCGTCCTTTGCTCGTGGTCGATGACGACCGCAAGCTCTGCGGTCTCATCCGCGATTACCTCGCCCCGCACGGCTGGCAGGTGGACATGCGCCACACCGGTCCCGAGGGCCTCGAAGCCGCCCGCACCGGCAAGCACGAGGCCGTCCTCCTCGATGTCATGATGCCCGGCATGGACGGCTTCGAAGTCCTCCGCGAGCTCCGCAAGTCCTCCACCGTCCCCGTCCTCATGCTCACCGCCATGGGCGAGGAAGCCGACCGCATCGTCGGCCTCGAACTCGGTGCCGATGACTACCTTCCCAAGACCTTCTCCAGCCGCGAACTCCTCGCCCGCCTCCGCGCCGTCACCCGCCGCAGCGCGCTCGCCGTTGAAAACAACGGTGCCCCCGCGAAGGACCTGACCTGCGGTGATCTCGTCCTCAACGAGGATACCCACGTCGTCACCCTCCGCGGCGAGATCCTCGAACTCACCGCCCTCGAGTTCGCCATCCTCGCCTCCCTCCTCAAGGCGAAGGGCCGCGTGAAAACCCGCGAAACCCTCCTCGAGGAAGTCTCGGACCGCCGCTTCGACGTCTTCGACCGCTCGATCGATGTCCACGTTTCCCAGCTCCGCCGCAAGCTGGGCGATGATCCCAAGCAACCGCGCTTCATCCGCACCATCCGCGGCGTCGGTTACAAGCTGGAGGACGGCAACGGCAGCGAACCATGAAGCAACGCCGCGCCCGCTTCCCCCTGATGGCGAAGATGCTGCTCTGGCTCCTCGTCCATCTCGGCGTGCTCGCGGCCGCCTTCTTCCTCTTCGTCGCCTGGCAGCTCCGCCTCGGCCTGGACTCCTTCCTCAGCGGCACCGCCGGCGAACGCCTGCGGGATGCCGGGGAGGAGATCGCCTCCGACCTCCGCTCGGCCCCGCGCCGCGAATGGCGGGAGATTATCGAGCGCCATGAGGCCGCGCTCGGCGTGGAGCTCTTCCTCCAGCTCGGTCCTGGCGATTGGATCGGCAGCCCGCCGGAGAAGGTTCCCGGGAATGTGGACCGCCGCATCAAGGAGTTCCGGCGTCCCGCCGCCCGTCCCCCGCGCGGGCCCGCGGCACGCCCGCCGGAAGGACCTTTGGAAGAAGATCGCCCCTTCGAGGAATTCGACGGCCCGCCGGGAGAGGGCCCTCCGGGTCCTGGTGGCCGCCCGCCTCGCGGCCCCCGCGGCAGACCACCCCTCGGCCAAGGGACCTTTCCGCAGATCACCGATGACTTCCGCCCGCGCGCCCGTCCCGACTTCCTGCTCCGCGGCGAGGGCGGGAACGGATACTGGGCTGGCATCGATATCCCGCTCTTCGAGCCCCGCGTGCAACAGCCGCTCCACGGCCTCCTTCTCCTTCGCGCCCCGGAGATTTCCGGGAACGGCCTCTTCTTCAACGTGAAGCCCTGGCTGATCGGGGCTCTCTCGGTGCTCGGTCTCAGCCTGCTGCTATGGGCACCGTTCTTCTTCGGCATCACCCGCTACCTCTCGCGCCTGTCGAAGACCACCGAGGCGATTGCCGATGGCAAGTTCGACGTTCGCGTCGGCACCTCGCGCTCCGATGAACTCGGCGTCCTCGGTGAATCCATTGAAAGCATGGCCTCCCGTCTCGACCGCCTCGTCCGCGGCCAGAAGCGCTTCCTCGGCGATGTCGCGCACGAACTCTGCTCGCCCCTTGCCCGCATCCGCACCGGCCTCGGCATCTTCGAATTCGGCCTCACCCCCGAGCAACAGGCCCGCCTCGACTCCATTGAGGAGGACGTCGGTGAGCTCTCCCGCCTCGTCTCCGAAGTGCTCGCCTTCACCAAGGCCAGCACCGCTCCCGGCTCCGTGCGCCTTGAGAATGTCGAGCTCGCACCGCTTGTCGGCCTCGCCCTCTCCCGCGAATGTCCCGGCCAGGACGCGAAGATCGAAATCCCCGCCGAGCTCGCCGTCCACGCCGACCGCAACCTCCTCGCCCGCGCCATCGCAAACGTCCTCCGCAACGCCCGCAACCACGGCGGCGACGAATGTGCCCTCCACATCACCGCGCATCGCAAGGGCAGCGACATCGAGCTCCGCATCGCCGACAACGGTCCCGGCGTCGACCCCTCCGACCTCCCGCGTCTCTTCGAACCCTTCTACCGTCCCGATGCCGCCCGCACCCGTGAAGCCGGCGGCTCCGGCCTCGGTCTCGCCATCGTCCGCGCCGGCGTGGAAGCCTGCCACGGCACCGTCCGCGCCGAATCCAACTCCCCTCAAGGCCTCGCCCTTGTCTTTTACCTCCCCCGCGCCAAGTAGCGCAAAAGGTGGCCCGGATACACTCCGCCGCGGTACCGCCGCTTTTGACTGCGGCAACCTTGTTGCCGCTTTCGGCAGGCAGCCTGCTGCCGTGAAGCACCTTGCGATCCGCGCT
>CAMLOZ010000090.1 GCA_946481625.1 uncultured Haloferula sp.
AAGACGTTGGCCGTTTCGCGTCCCGTGTAGGAGACCGTGATTGGATCGCTACCGTTCGACACCAGCAGCAGGTCGATCGTCGAGCTCAGGGCTGCTGGATCGCCGCCGGGGTTTTCCGGCAGGCTGTAGGTGGCTCCGGCGGAGCGGGTCATGCGGAACTTGCCGAGGTCCGCATTGCTGCGGCCCGCATCCGTGACCTTCAGGCCGAACTGCCCGTTCTGAAGCTCGACGTCATGATGATAGCCGCGGTAGCGATAGGTGCCCGCCGGCAGGCCCGCGAAGGTGAAGGTCATCGTGGTGTCCGCAGTGGTCCCGTTGCCCGCGCTGCCGATGCGGGTGTCGATGCCGATCCAGTCGCGCATGAGTCGCGGGGAATCGCCGGGGTAAACCGCCGCTTGCGCGTCGGAGCGTCCGATCATCTGCTTCACCGTGGCCGCGGTGGTATCCGGATAGGCGACGGTGAAGCTCACTTCCGCATTCGCGAAGGCAGGCACGGTCCATAGCTCGGTGCGGTCGGTGACGCCGTTCACTTCGTGAGTCGCCACGTAGTTGAACCAATCCGAGTGGTGGAAGACTCCCGCTTGGCCAACAGCGTTCTGGGAGCTGAAATCGACCTTCAGCCCGCCGGTCGGGGAGGGGAAGGAGTTGAAGTCGAGCGGATCGGTGGAACGCGCGACCTCGACTCCATCGAGATAGAAATCGGCATCGCTATCCGGATTGTCGAGCAGCATCCCGCCGGCGAACTCGACGTCGTCGTCCACGCCATCCGCATCCGTGTCGGTCAGGAAAGGGTGCCCGTTGTTCTGGTATTCCTGGAGGTTTGTGAGGTTATCGCCATCCGGATCTTCCGTGGCGTCGGCGACCTCGGGGTTGGTCCCGTTGGCCGTCTCCCATGAATCGGGCAGCCCGTCGTTGTCCGTGTCGTTCTTCTGGTAACCCAAGCCATCGTACCACGAGCGGCGGTTCACGTTCAACGAGGTCGGCAAGTCGTCGATGTAAACGAAGATCTCACCGTTGGCATCCGCCGTGGCCGTGCCCACCGTTGCCGACAGCAATACCCGTCCGGCCTCGGCGAAGATCGTCGGTGCGGTTCCGTGCACCAGCGTGCTGGCGGCCTCCGCCGCCGTCGCGCCCAGTTCCGCCGTGGCGTCGGTGGCGGAGTAGATGGTGTTCGCGTCGGGATTCGAGGTGAAGCCCGCGCGGATGTTCCAGTCCTCGACCGCACTGCCGGGATCCCAGAAATAGATGCGGATGGTGTATTCCGTGCCTGGAGTCAGACCGCCGAGCTTGGTGCGCAGTTCGGGGGCATTCTCGGTGACGTTCTCGCCGCCGGATTCGTAGATATTGCCGCCCGATCCGAAGGTCGTGCGCTGCTCCCAGTTGTTGTCCGCGCCGGTGGTGCCGTTGAGGGGCGGGGTGAAGGTGCTGCCATCTGCCAGGGTGGTATTGCCGCCGGCACCGGATGTCGCGTCCACATAGGTGATCTGGGCGCGCAAACTCCCGGCCAGCAGCAGGGGAAATGCTGCGAGGGATCTTGGGTTCATCGATATATTGGGGTTTTGTTAGCGCCGTCGGCGGCGCAGGAGCGCGACGATGCCGATCAGGCCGAGGAGACAGGATCCGGGTTCGGGCACCGCCTCGTAGGAGACCCCGTCGTACCAGGTCCGCCGGTTCACGGAGGTGCCGTTCGGCAGGTCATCGAAATAGATATCGATCTCGCCGCTTCCGTTCGCGGTGGCGGTGCCGACGAGTCCCGCCAGCAGGTTGCGGCCGCCTTCCGCGAAGATCGTCGGAGCGGTGCCGTAGGTCAGCGTGCTGGCCAGCACCGCGGCGGTGGCTCCGCCGAGTTCGACTGTCGCGTCCGCGGCCGAGTAGAGCGTGTTTGCCCCCGCGTTCGAGGTGAAGCCCGCGCGGATGTTCCAGTCTTCCGTGGTGCTGCCCGGATCCCAGAAATTGATGTAGATCGTGTACTCGACCCCCGGCGTCAGTCCGCTCAAGCGGGTGCGGAGTTCCGGCGCGTTCTCGATCTGCTCGCCGCCCGACTCGTAGATGTTGCCACCCGAGCCGAAGGTCGTGCGCTGTTCCCAGTTGTTGTCGACACCGGTGGTGCCGTTCAACGGGGGAGTAAAGGTGCTGCCATCGGCAAGTGTCGTATTGCCGCCGGCACCGGAAGTGGCATCGACATAGGTTACGGCTGCCGGGCAATGCGCCACCGCGACAGCGGCGAGGATCGAGTTGAGGAGGGGTTTTCTCATGGAGTTCGGAATGGTTGGGGCAGGGGAAGACTCTTCCCGTCCCACCCGATGACTCCCGCCGTCCAAACCTTAGCGGAAATTGTCGTGGAAAAAATTTCCGGTCCCGGTTGCTAAGGTTTCCAACTTCCGGGATCATCGTGAAGGTGCAGGATCCCGCCCAGACCCATGGCGAGCCCGGCGCGCTTGGCGTGCAGGGACTCTTTCTGACACACATCGACCTCGTCCGCGGCTTCATCCGCGCACTCGTCCGGGACCGCCATCTGGCCGATGACGTTTTGCAGGAGACGTTCCTCACCGTCGCGCGGAAGGCCGCCGACTTCGAGCCCGGCACCAATTTTCCCCGCTGGGCCTGCGCCGTCGCGCGGCTCAAGGTGATGGAGGCCCAGCGCCGGGAGAAGGGGAACCTGCTCTTCCTCTCGGAAGAAGCAATTGAAGCTCTCTCCGCCGCGGAGGAGATGCCGGAGCGGGACGAACGGGCCGACCTGCTTGATGGCTGCATTGCCGAACTTCCTCCCGCCATGAAACGCTCGGTGGAACTCCGCTACGTCGGCGATCACAAGCCGGCGGAGATCGCGCGGATCATCGGCTGGTCCGCGGAAGCCGTGTATGTCACCCTTTCCCGCGCGCGGGCCCTGCTGCGGCAGTGCGTGGAACGAAAAACTCTCGAAAGCAACGGAACATGAATCCCGATCGCGAACATCTGGAACGGCTGCTTGACGCCTACTTCGACGGCACCCTCGACGAGAGCGCCCGCCTCGATCTGGAGCAGCTTGTGACCTCCTCCGCCGCGGCCCGCGCCCGCTTCTGGGAACGCGCGGGCTTGGAAAACTCGCTCGAATGCTGGGCGGCGAAGTCACGCGGCGAAACCATGGCGCTCCCCGCGCCCGTCTCGCGCAAACACAAGCTGAGGCGCAGCCACATTGCCGCGATCTCGGGCTGGGCCGCAGCCGCGGCGCTGGTGGCGGCATGGGCGGTTCATTCCCGGCTCGACCCCGCAGCAAAAGGCTCTCTTGCCACGGGCATCGAGACGGGTTCGCCCGTGTCGGTCTCGTCCCGTGTGGATGAGAATACGCCGGTGGCCTACCTCTCCCGGGTTAGCGGGCTGTCCGCGGGAAACCGCATGTTGGCCGGCCAATCCCTTGGCGCGGGAAAGGAAGTGGAGATCGGGGAAGGTTTGATCGAGGTGGACTTCTTCAGCGGGGCCCGGGTCGCGATCCAAGGACCGGCCCGCTTCAAACCGGAATCGGACATGCGCCTCACGGTGTCACAGGGGGCGGTGCAAGTGGACGTGCCGGATAGTGCGAAGGGCTTCGTTCTGGTCCTCCCGGATGGGACGGTGACCGACTTCGGCACCAGTTTCGGAGTCGTGGTCAGCGAGGAGAAGACGTCCCGGCTCCAGGTGAGCCGTGGCGAGATCGAGCTGGCCGGTACCAAGGATGGAGGTGCCGCCCAGCGGATCAAGGAAGGGCAGGCCTATTCCCTCGCCCAGGACGGCATCTCGCAACCGATCGACTTCCGTCCGATGGCGGTCTCCACATCGCTTGAAGAGCGTGCCCGCGAGGACATGAAAGTCCGCCAGCTTCGCTGGGAAGATGTTTGCCGCGAAATCGCGGCGGACCCCTCGGTGCTGGTTCATTTCTGCTTCCTGCCCGATGAGGAAGGATCCCGCGAGATCCTCAACAGGGCATCGGCGCCGAATGCTCCGCGCACGGGCACCGTGATCGCCGCGGAGTGGTCCCATGGGCGCTGGGACGGGAAGCCCGCCCTGGCTTTTCATGGTCCCTCGGATCGGGTTCGGGTCGATATTCCGGGCGAATATTCCCAAGCGACCTTCCTTGCCTGGGTTCGGGTGGACGGTTTGCCCCGCCGCTACAACGGGCTGTTTCTGAGCGAGTATGGGATCGAGGGCGAGGCGCACTGGCAGATGTCGTCCCAAGGCTCCTTCTGGTTCGGCGTGCGACCGAAGGAGAAGCGGGGCACCGTGCTCTTCCACCGGGCCTTTAGCGAGCCCGTGCTTTCGCCGGCCGACTTCGGCACCTGGCGCATGTTGGCGACGACCTACGATGCTTCAAGTAGGACGGTGATTCATTATGTCGATGCGGTGGAAGTCAGCCGCACGGTGCTGGATGCCTCCGTGCCGATCCGTTTCGGACGGGCAACCTTGGGGAATTTCTTCGATCCCGTGCCCGACGAACACGCCGATGCTCCGGGTCTCGGCGAGGAGTGGAGCTTCCGCAACTGGTGCGGGGTGATCGACGAGTTCCTGCTCTATTCCCGTCCGCTCGAAGCCCGGGAGGTCCAGAGGCTTTACGAAGCCGGTCGCGCGAATTGATCCGTGGCGGGTTAACTAAAACCCGAAGTAACGTTTCGCATTCCCGCTGCAGACATTTCGCACCAGCATCGCCAAGGCATCGAAGTCATCCGGTAATTCCCCGCGATCGGCCTCCGTGCCGATCAGGTTGCACAGGATCCGCCGGAAGTATTCGTGCCGCGGGAAGGAAAGGAAGGATCGCGAGTCGGTGAGCATTCCCACGAAGCGGGAGAGCAATCCTGTCGCCGAGAGAGCGTTCAGTTGCATCTCCATCCCGTCCTTCTGGTCGAGGAACCACCAGCCCGAGCCGAACTGGATCTTGCCCGGCACCGTTCCGTCCTGGAAGGCACCGGTCATCGCGGCGAAGAGGTAGTTGTCGCGCGGGTTGATGTTGTAGAGGATGACCTGCGGGAGGGCACCCTGGGAAGCGAGCGTGCCGAGATAGGTGACCAGCGAGGCTCCCTGGCGTTCGTCGCCGATGGTGTCGAAGCCGGCGTCGGGACCTAACAGGCCGAACATCCGCGGGTTCACGTTGCGGAAGGGACCGAGGTGGAGCTGTTTGGTCCAGCCCTTCGCCGCATCCTGCTGGCCGAAGAAAACCATCAGGAAGAAGCAGAACTTCTCCTTCTCTTCCAAGGTCACCGGCAGGCCGCGGCGAGCTTTGTCGAAGATGATGGAGGCGTCCGCGTCATCGCAGGGCAGGGCGGGGCAGCGGTCCAAGCCGTGGTCGGAAAGACGGCAGCCCGCGGCGTGGAAATCGTCGTGACGTTTTTGCAGCGCCTGCAGCAGGTCGGAAACGTGGTGGATGCTGGTGTCCGTGATTTCTTCCAGCTTCTCGATCCAAACGTCGAAGGCCTTCGGTTGATCGACCTGGAACGCCTTGTCCGGACGGAAGGTGGGGAGCACCCTGGTGCCGATCCCGCTGTTTGCGATGACCTCGTGGTGGCGCAACGGGTCCGCCGGATCGTCCGTGGTGCCGACCATCTTCACCTGGAACTTGTCGAGGATGCCGTGGACGCAGAAGTCCGGTTCCGCCAGCTTCGCATTCGCCTCCTCCCAGATCTCGTCGGCGGTCTCGGGGCCGAGCAGCTTTTCGATCCCGAAGTAGCGCCGCAGCTCCATGTGGGTCCAGTGGTGGATGGGGTTCCGCAGGGTGTAGGGCACGGTCTCCGCCCACGCCTGGAACTTTTCCCGCGGTGTCGCGGCACCGGTGATGTACTCCTCGTCGATCCCATTCGCGCGCAGCAGCCGCCATTTGTAGTGGTCCCCGCCCAGCCAGATGTCCGCCAGATTGTTCCAGCGGTGGTTGGTTGCGATTTCCGCCGGGGACAGGTGGCAGTGGTAGTCGTAAATCGGCTGATCCTTGGCCACCTCGTGGAAAAGGCGGCGTGCGGTCGGCGAATGGAGAAGGAACGATTCGTCGTCGAGATAGGCCATGGGATTGGGGCGACGATGGCAGGATGCAGAGTTCCGGCAAGCCGATCCTTTCGGGGTTGTCAGACAACTTTCCCGGCCTCGATCAAGGACGCTGGAAGATCATGAAGTGCTGCCAGGGCAAGGGCCGGAGATTCGAGACGAAACGGAAGCCGGCGGATTCCAATTCCAGCCGTGCCTGCGCCTCGGTCATCTTGTGCAGCGCTTTGATCGGCACCTTCGGGTCTTCGCCGCGGAACTCGAGCAGGAAGATCCTCCCGCCCGGCTTGAGCGCATTGTGCAGAGAGGCCAGCATCTCCTTGGGGTGGGAGAACTCGTGATAGGCATCCACCATCAGGGCCGCATCCAGCGACGCGGCTGGCAGCTTCAAGTCGTCGATCGCACCCAGATGCGGTTCCACATTGGTGACCTTGAGTTCGGCGGATCGCTCCCGCAGGAAGTCCAGCATCTCCGGTTGGATATCGACGGCGACCACCTTGCCCTGCGGCACCTTCGGCGAAATACGGAAACTGTAGTAGCCTGAACCTGCGCCGATGTCGGCGATCACATCGGTGGGTTTCAGGTCGATCGCGGCGATGGCCTTGCCCGGTGCCTCCTCCTGCTCCCGCTCGCCCCGCTCCAGCCAATCGATGGCAGGATGCCCCATGACCTTTGCGATCTCGCGACCATGGAAAAACTTGCCGATGCCGTCCGGCGTGGCCGGGCCATGGGTGTATTGGACCGGGACGGGCGCGGATTCCACAGTCCCGGCCGGTTGCGACGACTGATGGAAGGTCCAGCCTGCAATCGCGGCGGCACAAGCGAGGACAAGCAATAAGGCAACGCGACTCATTCCCCAAATCTTCCCCCGGGCGAGGAAGAATGCCACCTTCAAGTCACCGAAAGGTGCATTGCCGGAATCGGGAAGTCAGGATTGGATGGTGCCATGGATTTAAGCCCCGACCGAATTCTCCGAACTGGCACCGGCTTCTGGTCCTCAAGGATCCTCCTCACCGCCGTGGAGCTCGGCGTTTTCACCGTGCTGGCCCAGGCACCCGCCGATCTCGGCTCCCTCAAACGCCGCTTCGGCTTCCAGGATCGCGGGGCACGGGACTTCTTCGATGCGCTTGTGGCCCTTGGCTTCCTCGGGCGTGAGGATGGCGTTTACCGCAATACGCCGGAGACCGGCTTCTTCCTTGATCGCGCAAAGCCGTCCTACATCGGCGGCGTCTTCGAGATGGCCAGCAAGCGCCTCTACGGCTTCTGGGACCGCCTGATCCCTGCCTTGCAGACGGGAGAGCCGCAGAACGAAGTCCGGAACGCCCAGGACCCCTTCGCCGCGATCTATGCCAGCGAGGAAGGCCTGAAAGGCTTCCTCGGCGCGATGACCGGTATCAGCCGCGGTGCGAACATGGCCATCGCGCGGCAGTTCCCCTGGAGCCGCTACAAGACCTGCGCGGATGTCGGAACGGCCCAAGGCGACCTCGTCGCGCAGATCGCGCTCGCGAATCCCCATCTGAAAGGCATCGGCTTCGACCTGCCGCCGGTCGCGCCGGTGTTCGGGGAATATGTAGCCGGTCTTGGACTCCCGGAACGGGTGAGCTTTGCTCCGGGAGATTTTTTCAAGGACGAGCTACCGGAGGCCGATGTGATTCTGATGGGACACATCCTCCATGACTGGGATCTGCCAACGAAGAAGATGCTGTTGGAAAAGGCCTACCGGGCGATCCCGGAAGGAGGTGCCGTGGTGGTCTATGATGCAGTCATCGACGACGACCGCTCGCAGAACGCCTTCGGCCTGCTGATGAGCCTCAACATGCTGATCGAGACGCCGGGAGGCTTCGATTACACCGGTGCCGATTGCATCGGCTGGATGCAGGAAGCGGGTTTCCGCGACTGCCGGGTCGAGCATCTGGTGGGACCCGACTCGATGGTCGTTGGATTCAAATGATCATCCTCTCGGCGCTGACTTCGTCGGCGATGCTCATGGCCAAGGCCTTGCCAGACCCCGACAGGGCGACAAGGCCCGACGGATCGCGATGAAGCAGGAGGCTGATTGCCCGGGTCATGGGGTGATCCCTGAGGAAGCGGTCGATCTCCATGCGGCTCGCTCCCGCGAAGAGCCCGGCGTAGAAAAGCGGCTTGGGATCGCGCAGGAGGATGGCCTTCTTGTGATGGACAAGATGGAGGGCCAGATCGCAGGCGCGCTGCAGCCGTGCGGGGTCGCTGCGCCCCAGATAGTCGATGAAGGCGGTGGCGTTGTCCCGGAGCTTGCCGTGGACAATCCAGCGCTGGTTGACTCGCTGCACCTTCGCAACGGCCTTCTCGCCCTCATCCGAAATGACAGGGCAGGTGGTAGGGTTTGGCATGTTCCTATGGGTGTGGGGAACGGCTGGTCGGTTTTATTGTAGCATCCTCTGCAAATCCTTCAACCGGTCTTGCACGCCGCGTGCGGGCTCCCTAGCGTCGCCGCCCCGCATGTCCGCCAAGATCCGTTTCACCTCCGCCGCCGTCACCCGCCTCGTCCTCGCCAAAGTGGGCCATCCGCAGCGGGAAGAGCCTTTGCAGACGTCCAAGCGGGTCTTCGAGGTGGCGGAGCCGGATCAAGGCACGCTGACCTCGCTGTTCCTGAAGCCCTTCAAGAACCTCGCTGGTTACCGCTTCCACCACCACTCCTCGCTCGACCAGCACGAGATGAACTCCTGCGCGAAGGCGATCTTCGAATCGCCGGAGGGCCTGCTGGAGAAGGGCTGCGATATCGCGAAGCGGCTCTATTCGAAGTCCAACCACCCGAACATCAAATCCGGAGACCTCTGCGTCGCCTTTGTCGAAGGAGTCGAAGTGAACGGCGATCTTGTGACGGGCATCTGCATCCTCAAGTCGGAGAGCGTGGTGCCCTTCCTGAGTATCTCGACCAAGGACGGCGACCTCCACCTTCATACCGAGCAGGGGATCAATCCGGAGAAAATCGACAAGGGTTGCCTGATCCTCAACCACCATCCGCACAAGGGGTTCCACGTGCTGACCTTCGACCGCTCGGGCAGCGACTCCCGCTTCTGGGTCCGTGACTTCCTCGGTGTCGTCGCGGTAACGGACAGTCCGTTCCTCACGAACAAGTTCACCAACATGGCCGTCGCCTTCGTGAAGGAGGAAGAAAAGGCGAAGAAACAACAGAAGGAAGAGGGCGAGGAGCCCGCCGACGACACCCCGCCCTGGGAGACCGCGACCGCGGCGAAGGATGCCCTGAGCTACTTCGAGGAAAAGGAGCAGTTCAGCCTGCAGGAGTTCGAGGAGCAGGTGCTGCGCACGCCCGAGGCGGTGGAAAAATTCCGCAAGCACAAGGAAAAGGTCGAGGAAGAGCAGGGCCAGCGCTTCGACGATTCCTTCGAGATCTCCAAGAAGGATGTCAGCAAGGCCAAGAAGCGGATCAGCACGGTGGTGAAGCTGGACACCGGCGTGGAGATCCACGTGAAGCCGGGCTTCGTGGACCAGCCGGAAGAAGTGCTGGAGCGCGGCTACGACGAAGGGAAGGGGATGAAGTTCATCAAGGTGTACTTCAACGGCGAAGTGTGAATGGCCTTGCCTTGATTCCCCTGGAATCGAGGCAGGATCCGTCTACTACGGTTATAGGAATATCTCGTGACGCGGTAGGCCCTCACTGCTCCCGCTTGCCCTTCTTGATCGCCTCCTTCCACTCGGTGTTCAGCTCCTCG
>CAMLOZ010000091.1 GCA_946481625.1 uncultured Haloferula sp.
TTGTCCGGCTGGTGGGGATTGGCATCGGATTCTTGTGGTCGAAGGTCAGGCATTCCTTTCGGAAGGATAAGGATTCCTAGGTGTCTCTCCTAGCCGTGATCGGCCCCGGGAGCTTGAGTCGGGTGGAATCGGCACCCCGGCGTGTAATCGCCAATTTCGGCACACGCTGCTTTCTTGCACCGCGCAAACCGACCATTACGCTTGCAGCACCATGAAGACTTGGCACTACCACAGCTCCTCCGGTTCCACCGCCACGACCTCCGAAGAAAACCTCGCCGAACTCGTCGAGAGCGGAGCGATCAACTCCCAAACCCTGATGTGGACCCAGGGGATGGCCGGCTGGGAGCCCGCGGGGAAGGCGCTTCCCGACCTCTTCAAGGGTGCGGGTGCCCCGCCGCCGCTGCCACCGGGAGGTAGTCCGCCGGCGATGGGCGGCAAGAGGTCGCACGAGATCGATTACGAGATCATCGGCGAGTCGATCCAGATGGTGGAGATCGAGCTGGATCCGAACGAGACGGTGATCGCGGAAGGCGGGGCGATGAACTACATGGAAGACGGCATCGCCTTCGAGACGAAGATGGGCGACGGCTCGACGCCGGACCAAGGCTTCATGGGCAAGCTGATGGCCGTGGGCAAGCGAGCGCTGACAGGCGAGTCGATCTTCATGACCCACTTCACCAACCGCGGCGGCGGCAAGAAGCGGGTGACCTTTGCCGCGCCGTATCCGGGTACGGTGGTGCCGGTGGATCTGGCCCAGCAGGGCGGCGAGCTGCTATGCCAGAAGGATGCCTTCCTGTGTGCGGCGCTCGGCACGCAGATCGGGATCGCCTTCAACCGCAAGCTCGGCGCGGGGTTCTTCGGCGGCGAGGGCTTCATCCTCCAGCGCCTGCAGGGCGATGGCATGGCGTTCATCCACGCCGGCGGCACGGTGGTGCGGAAGGAACTGAAGGGCGAGAAGCTCTTCGTGGACACCGGATGCCTGGTGGCTTTCACGAAGGGGATCAACTATGACATCCAGCGCTCCGGGAATCTCAAGTCGATGCTCTTCCGATCTGGTCTTCGGCGGCGAGGGTCTCTTCCTCGCGACGCTGCAGGGTCACGGCACGGTGTGGCTGCAGAGCATGCCCTTCGCGCGCCTCGCGCAGCGGATCACGGGCATGTATGCGAGCGGCAAGGGAGAAGGCTCGGTGATCGGCGGGCTGGGGAATTTGTTCGGGGATTGATGACGTGCGATGGCTAGGGAGGAAATGCCGATTCCGGAACCCGGAGGATAGCTGCTCAAAAATAGATAACCGTAGCTTTCGCCGCGGCCCACCCGAAGAGAATCGCCAGACCCAAGAGAAGTGCCAGGCCCGAAATCAGCGTGGCGCTTCTCGACTCCTGCGCGACCCGCTCGTTGCGGAGGGTAACGAGAACCCACAAGACAGGTAGCGGCAAAAGAAAGAAGCCCCAGTTGGCGACATGACGTGGAAATTCAAAGGGGTCGCCGAAATGCGGGTCGATGACAATGGATTTCTCGGTTACACGCATCGCCACGCTCACGATCAAGGTTCCGGCAAGGATGGTCACCCCTTGCATCGCACCGAGGATGGTCTGTGTCCGGTATTCCATGTCTCAAGAATTCGCTGCCCTTTCACAGTAAGAGCCAACCGCCGAACCGACTGCGAGCGCAAAGCGATGATCGGCGGTGCCGGACCGGGGAAGCGACGGGTTCGGGATTCTCCGTTTCCAAAGGCGGATCATTCCCGTCGGCGCCGGGTCTTGTCCACCTTCGCCCAGAGGATGCCGCCGGCGATGGCGCAGCCGAGTCCGGTGAGCGGAATCCAGTTTGGTAGGATCACGAAGGTGGCGTGATGATGGACCTCGGCGGCCGTAGAATTGGGATGGTCGGAAACGGGGATGACCTCTGTCATCCCGGATGAGATGGGGAAGATCCGGAACAAGAAGGTCGTGCCCATGGCGAGAAACCCGGTCGCCATCAGGGCGACGGCGAGGATGGAGCGTTTCGTTTCTTTCGTCATGGCGGGGGAGGCGGTGGCCACCACGGTGAAGCATGCTATGATGTGAACGACCTGCAGGATCATGGCAATTACCAGCCGAAGCGTGCTTTCACCGCCTCGCGCTTGAGCCGCAATTCGCGCCATTCGTTGACGAGGCGGCTAGCCTCGATCACGCCGCAGCCGGCGGGCAGGCGGATCTCCCGGCCGCTCCACCACACGCCGCGGATGGCGACAATGGCGTGGAATTCGCCGGCGACGACGGCTCCGAAGGGCGCGCCGAAGCCGTCCGGCGTGCCGAGCCGTTCCCGCCACGCGATGAGCTGCTGCATGGTCTCCCGGGTACGGGGCAGGGGACCTAGCGCCGGGGTGGGGTGGAGGCGGCGCACGAGAGAATCCGGATTCTCCGCGCGCTCGAGTTCGACCTCGATGGGCGTGTGGAAGTGGACGATGGAGCCGAGCTCCATGATGCCGCGCGGCCCGCGGCGGACGCGGCCGATATCGCCGAGCTTCGCGACGAGGGACTGCGCCACGTATTCGTGCTCGCGGATCTCCTTTTCATCGACGGCGAGGACATCGCGTTCCTCGGTGCGGGCGGTGCCGGCGAGCGCCATGGTTTTCAGCACGCCGTCGGCAAGCGAAAGCAAACGTTCTGGCGAGGCACCGGCGAAGCCCGAGTGCCCGTCCGTAAATCCGTAGCCGAGCAGCGGTTCGGCGGCTCCGGCCGCGGCGGCGAGCAAGGTCTCACCGGGGTCTTCCTCCAGCAGTCCGCGCTCCACCACCACCGGTACGGTCTTTTCGAAAACCCCGGCGCGGATGGCGGCGCTGATCTCCTGGAAAACGCCCGCGAAAGCCGAGGCATCCGGTGCCTCCCAGGTGCAGTCCGGGACGGAGGGCGGGGGGGCGGCGGTGCGGGCGGAGATCTCCCAGTGCTCCGGGATCAGCCATGGCTCCGCGGCGGTGAGGCCGAAGTCGTTCCGGTAGAAAGCCGTCGCGCCATCAGGTACGATGCTTGTCGTACGAAAGGTCCCGTAGCCGCGCAGGGTGCGACCGCCGGGCAGGTCGAGGAATGCGCTGGCTCCGCTCACGCCTCCGGCCCCCCCGCTTTGAGCCGGTCGATCTCAGCGCCCATCGCGGCGGTGAGTTGTTCGAGCTCGCCGGCACGGTCCTGGAGCCGGGCGGCGCGTTGTCCGTGGATCGCGAACCCGATGGCGAAGAGAATCACGCCCGTGGGGATGAGTAGCCCCGCGGCACCCATGGTGACCGATACCCAGGTATTGAAGCCGGGGGTGGAAGTCGATGCGGCAAAGCCACCGGGGCCGGTACTTCTGATTGAATCGATGACCATCCACGTGCCCACGGCATAGGTGATGGGTCCGAGGGTGTTGAACGCCGTCCCGACGGCCATGAGCCACCAGGAGGCGCCGCGCCGGTTCCGCCACAAGCCGGCGAGTCCGATCCAGAATCCGGACATGAGCCCGAGGAAGACAATCAGCGAAACGACGGAAACCCAACCGGTGGTGGAGCTCATGGCGCCATCCAATCGCGTAGGGCAGTCGGCGTCAATCGCGACCCCGTATTCAAAAAGTCCATTGAGCCGCCGTGACGGGTGGCTGCCGCTATGATCGAAGCGCCATGGGACGCGAAATTACCTACGCGAAAAATGACGGAATTCGGCCTTCGGATCGGAGCTTTTGTCTCGACTTCCCGGCCTGTTTGTTTTGTCCTGCCAAACAGGTTTCCCCAAGAAAGCCTGTTAACCCTACCTCCCACCTCAAACCCAAAAACCCGATGACGACCCGGCAGCAGCTCGTGTCCTGTGGTGTGTCGTGTGCCCTCGCCCTTTCCGGTTCCGTCCTCGCGGCGGACAACCTGTGGGACGGAAGCGACAGCAACGACTGGAACGACCCCGACAATTGGAGTCTCAACCGCGTCCCCGTGAAGACGGGTTTCGCCGACAACGCGGCGGTGAATACGCTGAACAATTTCCCGGTGATCACCGGGACGATTTCGACAATCCCGCAGGACATTTTCATCGGTAATGGCGCGGGTGGCAACGGCCGCGTCGACCACACGGCGGGGACGCTCTCCTCCGGCGGGGGGAATTGGATGTTCATCGGTCGGGAAGGTGGCACCGGCGTTTACAATCTGGCGGATACGGCGGGGTCCGGCGGTACCCTCACGGGCTTCGCAACCGGCGCCGGCAGCTTGGACGTGGGCGGGAACGGCCGTCTCTACGTCGGCGGCGGCGTGACCGGTAGCGGCGGCAACGGCACGATGAACATGAACACCAGCGGCACGGTCACTTCTTCGGACTTGGCGATCGGTGCCCGCGGCGCGACCGGTCTGATGAACCTCGATGCCGGGACGGTGAACACCAGCGGATGGAATTTCATCGGCAAGGAAGAAGGTGCGGCGGGCGGTAGCGGCACGCTGCGCATCAGCGGCGGCACCATCAACAACGTGGGCACCCGCACTTTCATCGGCCAGGGCAATTCCGCGGGCACGATGGAGATGAGCGGCGGCACCTACAACAACACCACGGTGAACAACGATACCTTCTTTGCCGTGGGGGTGGGCAACAATGCCAACGCGACGACCGCCAGCCTCACGATGACCGGCGGCACGATCAACGCGAACCGCGCGTTCTCGATCGGCGGCATGGAGGCCTTCGGCGGCAATGGCGGCTTCACCGGTTCCGGCAAAGGTATCGTGACGGTGAACGGCGCGAGTGCCTTGATCAACGTGACGGGACAGATGTTCGTCGCCCAAGGTGCCGGGAGCACCGGCACCCTGAATGTCCAAAACGGCACGGTGCAGATGACCGATTGGCTGGCGGTCGGCAGGGCTGGCGGCACGGGCGTGCTCAATCTCAGTGGAGGCACCGTGACCAAGAGTGGAGCCGGCAATCTCGTGTTGGGAACAGGCACCAACGGCTCGGGCACGATCAACCATACCGGCGGAACGCTTACCGTGAGCAGCGGCGCGACCTGGCTCGGCGAGGATGCCCTCGGTGGTGTCGGCACCGGCACCTACAACCTCTCCGGCACGGGCGTGGCGAATCTCGGCGTGCTGCGGATCGGGCAGAACAGCACCGCGCAGGGCACCTTCAATCTGAACGGCGGCACCGCGAACATCGCGGCCATCCAGTCGGGATCGACGGGAGCGACGCGGGTTTTCAACTTCAACGGCGGCCTGCTGCGCGCGACCGCCGCTAGCGCCAACTACATGGAAGGCATCGGCCGGGCGAACGTCCGCGACGGCGGGGCGAGCATCGACACGGACGGCAACAACATCACCATCAACCAGACGCTGGAGCATTCGAACATCGGCGGGGACAACGCGCTCGATGGTGGCTTGACCAAGTCCGGTGCCGGCACACTTTCGCTCGGCGGAACGAATACCTATACCGGCAAGACCACGGTCCAAACCGGAACGCTGGCGCTGACTAGCACCGGCTCGATCGGCGCTTCCACGACCATCGAGGTCCAGGCGGGTGCGATCCTCGATGTATCCTCCGTGACGAATTGGACGCTGGGCGCGACGCAGAGCCTGACCGGCCACGGCACGGTGAATGCGAGCGCGGGCGCCCAGCTCGCCGGCACCGTCGGACCGGGTTCCTCGCCCGGCACGCTTACGATCAACGGGGCGACCGCCATGAGCGGCACCTACGACTACGAATACACCGGCGGCGGCACCGCGGCGGATCTACTTGATGTAAACGGCGCGTTCTCCCTTGCCGGCGCGACCCTGTCGCTCACCGATCTGGGCGCCTTCAACATCGGCGACAAGTTCACGCTGGCGGCCTACGATTCGCTGACCGGTATGTTCTCCAACTACAATGCCGACGACGCGCTGTGGATCATCAACGGCGGCGTCTGGTTGCTCGATTACAACGACGCCGCGCCGGGCTCCAACGGCGGCGGAGATCTTCAAACCCCGGGTGCGGGCTACGGCTACATCACGCTCACGGCCGTGCCGGAGCCGGCCGCGGTCCTCATCGGGAGTCTAGGTTTGCTGGCATTGGTCCGCCGGCGAAGGGGATGACGGGTTCTGTCCCCGGAGCCGCGCTTCCGAAGAGGGGGCGCGGCTTTCTCTTTTTAGGGTGGAGGGATTCGTGATGGCGCGCAAATATGCCGTGCAGTGCGCGGTTGCCCGCACACGTAGAGCGTGTCCACTGTCCCCGGTCCATGATGCGATTCCTTTTTTCTCTTTTCTCGGCGGTGATGCTCGGGCTCCCCGCTTTCGCGGCGGATCCGGGCGAACTGCTGGCAAACGGCGATTTCGAGACGCTGACCACGAGGGGAAATGCGGCGGGCTGGCCGGTCACGGCGGACATCACGCTGGAGAAGGAGGGGACGAATCACTTCATGCGGCTGAAGTGCCTGCGCCCGCACGCGAAGGTGATGGTCTATCGCGAGGTGGCGGTCGAGCCGGGGATGGAGGCATTCGCCCTGAGCTACAAGGTCCGGCATGCGGATATCAAACGCGGCAAGCAGCCGTGGCACGACGGCCGGATCATGATGAACTTCAAAAGTGCGGCGCTGCAGCCGGTGAACCCTTCACCACAGCCTCCCTCCTTCATCGGCACCCGCGGGGAATGGCAGGAGCGCTCGCAGCAGTTCAGGATCCCGCAGGGGGCGAAAAAGTTGGAAATGATGTTCACGCTCTTCGAGGCGGAGAGCGGAACCTTGGACTTCGACGACATCAAGCTGGTTGCGATCCCGCTCGCTCAGGTCGAGTCGGCCGAGGCGGACGCGAGGAAGAAGGAGGCGGACCGGATCGCCGCCTTGCCCAAGCCGGAACCCCGGGTGCCGGAACCCTCGCAGGACAAATTGCCGAAGCCCCTGAAGGTGGAAGGCAGCCGTCTGGTCACGCCGGATGGCCGGGAGGTCTGGCTGCAGGGGCTCGCGGTGCCGAGCATGGAGTGGTCCGCGGCCGGGGAGAACGTCCTGAGGTCGATCGGCGTGGGAGTGGAACAATGGAAGGCGAATTGCATCCGCCTCTGTCTCAGCGAGAAGTTTTGGGCGGGAAAGGGACCCTACCAAAAGGACGGCGGGATGGCTTACCGGCAGCTCGTGGCGGATGCGGTGAATGCCACCGCCGGTCGCGGGGCATACATCGTGCTCGACCTCCACGCATACCGCGCGCCGCAGGCGGTACATGCGGAGTTCTGGCGGGAGGTCGCAGCCCGCTACAAGGATCACCCGGCGGTGATCTTCGAGCTGCTGAACGAGCCCCACGACATTTCCTGGGAAGTGTGGAAAACCGGCGGCCCCGTGACGGACGAAAAGAAAAGTGGCGAAGCGCTGCCGGAGAACCCGCAGCAACTCGTTCGGTTCCCATCGATCGGGATGCAGGGACTGGTGGACGTGATCCGCGGGACCGGCGCGAAAAACCTGATCATCGCGGGCGGGCTCGACTGGGGATACGATCTGTCCGGAGTGCTCAATGGCTATGCCCTGCACGACAAGGGCGGCAACGGCATCATGTACTCCAGCCACGTGTATCCGTGGAAGAGCGACTGGCAGGGCAAGTTCCTCGCGGTGGCAGCGAAGTATCCCGTCTTCATCGGCGAGGTTGGCGCGGACATTCAACGGATGGACTTCATCCCGCCCGAGCGGCATGAAGATCCGGCGACCTGGGTGCCGGACATGCTCGGCGTGATCCAGAAGCACCGGCTCCACTGGACCGCCTGGTGCTTCCACCCGAAGTCGACGCCGCGTGTCCTCTTGGACTGGGACTACACGCCGACTCCCTTCTGGGGTGTGCCGGTGAAAGAGGCTCTGGCCGGGAAGAAGTTCGAGACGAAGCGGATGCGGTAAGAGGTCGTGTTTCACCGCACCCGTCCGAGGGCGCTCTTTTTTACCCGCCGCCTCGCCGGGGCGGCGCGCAGGCCCCTCTCGCACGCTCCGGCACCCCTTGGTTTTGTAACGGGGCTCCCGAGGCGGAGGCGGACCCGGGGGAGGTGAATCGGCCTTCCTGTCGAACCTTGAAATTCATTCGTTATCAGTGGTTTGAGGTGTTAATTGCGGCTTGAAACAGCATGGGGAGATAGGGGCGCTCTCGTGAAGCCGACCCCTGTTGAGATGACCCCCTGTCCGCCCGCCGGGCAGCTTTTTCTGGCCGTCGCGATTCATCCGGGTAGGCTTGCCCTTCCTGCACCGGAGTTCCGGCGCCCGCCACGGGATGGACTCCGGTCCTTCGGGAGATGACGCGACCGAGCGAAACATGGAAGATCAAGGGATTATACGATGGTTGTTGGTGAGTGATGTCGATGGGACGCTCACCGGAAGCGATCAAGGAATTCTGGCTCTGGCCGGGGTCGGGATTCATATAGCGCTGGTCTTGAACAGCAGCAGGCCGCGCGAAAGCGTGATCCGGACATTGGATCTGCTTCCGCCGACCCTCCGGATCGAGGGTTTGATCAGCGCCATGGGGACCGAGATATGGCTTCGGGGCGTCGATCAGGTGGAATGGGTGGAGCAATTCGCGCATTGGGACCGCCGGCCCGTGGATGAATTCATGACGAAGGCCGGCGTGATGCCCCACCGCGCCGAGATGCAAACCCGCTACAAGGCGAGTTTCGCGGTCCCGGCGGAGAGGTGGGAGTATTTCCGCGGGAAAATCCTGGCGCTCTCCCCCGGGTCGCGCGTGGTCACTTCGGGCGAAAGCGACTTCGACGTGATCCCCGCCGCCGCGGGAAAGGACAATTCCACGAGTTGGGTCGCACGTAAGCTAGGCTTCGATCCCGGACGGGTAATCGTGGCGGGCGACTCCGGGAACGACCTCGCGATGTTCCATGCGGCGCGGAAGGCGATCGCCGTGGGCAATGCCCGGAGGGAGTTGGTCGAGAAGGCCGATCCCGACCGTACCTACTTCGCGGAGAAGGAGAGCGCGTGCGGTTTGATAGAAGGGCTCAAGCATTGGGGGGCGATCCGATGACAATCATGACCGATCGCAGCCCGAGAACCGGCATCCAGGGATCGATCCTGATGCTGTCCATCCACGGCTACGTGGCGGCGGAGCCGGAACTGGGCAAGCCCGACACCGGAGGCCAAGTGGTCTTTGTCCTCGAACTGGCGAAACGATTCGCGCGCTTGGGGTATAAGGTGGACCTGGTCACGCGCCGTTTCGACAAGCAGCCCGAGATGGATCGGATCAATCCGAACCTGCGGGTGTGGCGCATCCCCTTCGGCGGAAAGGGGTTCCTCCGGAAGGAGGACATGCACGGCCAGCTTCGCGACTTCGTCACCAATTTCCTGGCGGAGGTGAACCGCCGGCGGTTGCGTTACGATGTGGTGAGCAGTCATTACTGGGATGCCGGCTGGGCGGGCCAGCGGATCGCCGAAGAGCTCCGCATACCGCATGTCCACACGCCCCACTCGCTGGGAAGCTGGAAAAAGAAGGACATGAAGGGCTCCCGCGGCGAGGAAGAGAAGATCTACCGCTTTACCGAACGCATCGAGAAGGAGTTCCTGGTCTATCGGAATTGCGATCACATCATTGCCACCACCGAGCAGCAGGTGGATTTGATCCACTCGGACTATGGCATTCCGCGGGATCATGTGACCCTGATCCCGCCGGGGATCGACGAGCAGCGTTTCACGCCCGCACAGCCCGCCCGGATCCGTGAACTGCGCGCGAAGTTCGGTTTTGCGGCCGAT
>CAMLOZ010000092.1 GCA_946481625.1 uncultured Haloferula sp.
TGCTCCTGCATCATCGAAGGCAAGGAGCCGGGGGGCTCGCCGCTCGGCCCGGCGGCATCGACACGGCGGACACCGGTGGGATGCGGGAGGCCGGGGCCGCCGGGGAGGACGAGCCCCTGGGTGCGGAAGTAGGCGGGGAGACGGGAGACGATCTCGTCCGCGGTGAGCGGCACGCAGTGGACGTCGCAATCGATGAGGGTGAGCGGCTTCATCCCGGTGGTCCCTGTGAGGGATAGGGCCGGGATGGAGGAAGGGCAACTTCGATCTGGGAAGAGCCGTTTCGCGCCGCCGGAGCTCTCAGAATCCCGGAAAGATCGACTTCTTCTTGGCGACGGAGAACAGGCTGCCCTGGTCGGACGTGAGGCCGTTCGGAGCGGCAAGCACGTAGTGCGAGGAGGTCACCGCCATGGTGTGCCCGTACAAGAAACCACTTGCGGGGACCTGGAGCTTGTAGTGAAGCAGCTCGGCACCCGTGGAGAGATTCATGAGGTGGAGATCCTTCTGGCCGCCTGAAGATACAAGCAAGCGCTTGCCATCGATGGCCACGGCACCGCCGAAATTCGACGATCCACTACCGGATCTGAGCGTGTCGAGTAGTTGCCCGTTGCGCGAATCGAAGACAAGAATCGAGCCGCTGTTGGGGATCACGCTGTCATCCGAGGGATTCCCGGCTACCAGGTAATGCCCCTGCATCGCGAGAACTTCCCCGAATCCCAAGGTGGTGTGGTCAAGACCGGGGTCCTGCGAATCGATCGCATACCGCATGCTTCCATCCTTGAGATCCGCCACAAAGATCTTGAGATCTCCTCCAATCGCGATGTTGTCCCCGTCCATCGAAAGCGCGGTGCCGAAGAACCCGCCGAGGACGGTCTCCGGCGGCTCCAGCCGATAGCGGAACGAGAAGTCCCGGCGATCATAGACCAGACAAGCCCCGACCCCGAAGCCCTGCTTGTTCTCGTACGGCATGCCGAGGACGATGTGATTGCCACGCATCGCGATGACCTTTCCGAAATCCACGTGGTCCGCGTCCGGCGGGGAGATCATGCCCACCTCTTGCAAGGTCTTGGCGTTGTAGAAATACACGGCGGGCACCGAGGGGTTTTCCCGGCTCTTCAATGCTCCGACCGCCAGGAGCTTATTGTCCATCGCCAGGCCGATCCCGAAGAAGGCATCGGGGGCGAACCCTTCGGGCTCGATCCGGTCGATGATCTCCTTCGATTTCAGATCCATCACGTGGACGCCTCCGCGGCTGTCCGTTGCGCCATCGAGGTTACGCGCCCCCACGAAGGCCCGGTTGCCAGCTGCGGCGAGACTGAGCCCGAATTCATCCTCGGCGTAGGAGGCAGGGTTAGCGGCCGCGGAAACTTCCTGCTCACGGGGCAGGTCGTCGTCCTCGATGTGGAGCGCCACATCCGTCAGGGCCGAGCCGGCTCCCGTCACGGAGAGTATCCGCAGGTGGAACCTTTCCTGAGGCTCCGCGAGTTTGTCGCTCCTGATCGGGATCCTGATGCTCCCCGAGTCCGCACCGGCGGGAATCGTCAAGGTCCCGGCCTTGAAGGTGTAGTCGGTCTTCTCCGCGGCGGTATCTTCCACGGTCTCGTAATGGATCAGCACGGTTTCGGAAGAGGGCGGCTCGACGAGGACCGGGACGTCGATCCGACGCGCTGCTTCCGAAACGAACTGCTCTTCAATCCTCACCACGGGCAGACTCGGCGAAAGCGAGTAGATCAACAGCGCTCCGTCTTTCGAGGCAGGGTCGGTCCCGCCGGAAGCCGAGCTCAGCAACACGTCGCCCCTCGCTTTCAGAGGGCCGGGACGCGCCGTCCCTGTATGATCGTCGAAGGGATTGTTCTGCATCTCCAGTTGCCCGCGGGTCGCCGCATCGAAGACGTAGAGCCCCGTGCGGCTCCACGTCACCAGCAGCCCGCTATCGGTGACTTCCAGATCCGATCCGAACCAGTCGTAATAATCCGCGGCGGGCTGGGGGACGAAGCTGCCCAGATAGCTGCCATCTGCCGCGGAATACTCCCACACCCCGTAGCGGCTGGTCGCGTAGACCCGCTCGCCTCTCGCCAGCACCGCCGTGCCGAACCAGTGGTCCTGGGCGGGTGCCGGGACGCGAATCTTTGCCCTGCGGATGCCGGTCTCGACATCGAAGATGTACACGGTGCCGGTGAATTCATCCTTGCGGGCGGCTCCCACCACAAGCGTGTTCCCATCGACCGAGATGGACTGGCCGAATCCATCGAATGGCACGCCTTCTCCGGAGGTGATGATGCGCTCGACCTCCCAGGTCCTCATGTCATAGACATAGACCGCCCCTTGATGCGGATCGGTGTCCACCGCGCGGTATTTGTGGAAGAACACGAAGAGCCGGTGGCCCTCGATCGCGATCGTCTGCCCGAACTTGGATTCGCTAGGTCCGCCCGGAGGTTCCGGAATCGTTCGAACCAAGGCTCCGTCACTGCGCCGGAAAAGATGGACGGAGCCGGTATGAAACGAGACGGACGATACGGCGTACCACTTCGGGGAAATCGCCACACTTGCTCCGAAGCCGATGGCGGCAGGAAGCTCCCCACCTAGGGCGCGGACATGGGAGTTCGTCGAACGGTCATAGACGTGGGCCCCCTGATATGAGCCGACGAGAATCTCATCATCATCGAAATCCAAGGCGCGCCCGAAAGATGTCTCGCCCGCCTCCAGCCCCCCGTTCGGGATGACCTCCAATAACCGCGGCACAATCGGTGCGGCCGACAGGATACCAATTCCCGACAACAGCATCGGAACCACGAGGAGGATCTTCATCATGAATTCATGTGAGGAACCCCGCCAGTACATGTCAACGAACTCCGGCACATGAAGGGCTTTTTAACCGAATCTTCATGGAAACCCCATCTGCCCGCCACGTGGAACTCAGGGCTTCGTGACGAGCGTGTTCGAGACGTCGTTGCCGAAGGCTTCGAAGCCGTCGAGTTGCCAGACGACCTTTTTGGTCTCGGGCTCGATTTCGATGAGGATGGGCTGGCCGGGGCCGGCGTGGCAGTTGCCGATGACGTAATTGCCATTCGGGAGGATCTGCAGGGTGGTGACCCAAGCGAGGGTGATGCCGGGGAGGTCGTTCTGCTCGATCTTCCAGACGATCTCCTTGGCCGGGGTGACCTCGAGGACGGAGTGGCCGTTGCCGGTGGTCAGGAGGGTGTTGCCGTTCTTGAGGCGGAGGGCGCTGAAGGTGGAATTTCCGAAGGCTTCGGGACCGTGGCCGCCTCTGGGCTCCTTGCCGAACATGGGGACGGGGAAGTCCCAGACAAGCTTGCCCTCCGCATCGTACTCGCGGACTGCACCGTCGCCTTCCTGGCAGACGAGGTAGTGGCCGTTGTCGAGTTTGCGGGCGAGGCGGGTGTCGCGGTGGGCGTCGGGGTGATCGAGCTTGAGCTTGATCTCCTTGAGCAGCTTGCCGGAGCGGTCGATCTCGATGATGCGACCGACGCCGCTTTCCGCGATCATGAGGCTGCCATCGGGAAGGGGTTGGAAAGCGTGGACTTCGAGGCGCTTGCCTTCGTTGCCATTGCCCTGGGTGGAGTCGTAGCTCCACACGACCTTCTTGTCCTTCGGGTCGATGGCGCAGACCTCGCGCATGTCCTTCTGGACGTAGATGAGGCCGTCCATGTCCTGATGGAGATCATGGATGCCGCCCCAAGGCATTTCCCAGGCGACTTTGCCATCGCTCCAGAGGGCGAGCTTGCCCTTTCCTTGGAGCAGGACGTCCCGGGCGTGGAGCGGCAGAATCGTGAGGGCGGCGAGGCAGGCGAGGGAGAGGCGGTTCATGGGCGTGTGACCTACATGCGGGATAGGTTTTACTTTTCAAACAAATTGAAGGCGGCACGGCGGAATGAATAGCCGAAGGGGGACCTGCGTCTTTCCCGCGAGCCCCGTCGCGGGGGGCGATCAGGGGGGCTGCCTAGCTGTTAGGCGCGATCCCTTGACACCCCTCCGATGGGGGCTATTTTTGGACTCCTAAACATTTCTTAAGTATTTCTCCTCATGAACAAGGCGATTTTTCCCGGCATCCTCATCCTCGCGCTCAGCGCCCCCATGGCTTCGGCGCAAGCCCGCAAGCTCAACGCCAAGTTCGACCGGGCGGACATCGATAGCGATAACCAACTGAGCCCTATCGAATTCCAAGCGACTCAGAGCAAGCGGGTGAGCGTGGCTTACAGCCTGTTCCGGTTCCAGAAGACGGATACCAACGACGACAATTTCGTCAGCCTCGAGGAGTTCTTGGCCAGCCGGGGCGGGATCACGGGAGGCAAGCCCACCCGTCTGGAACTTTACCTCTTGGCGGACGCGGATGAAAACGAGCTGCTGGGTCCCGAGGAATACGCGGACACCTTGAAGCCCGGAGTGCCGTGGCCGAAGGCTCTGAAAGCCTTCGACAAAAGGGACAAGGATGACAACGGCGAGCTGACCACCCGGGAATTCGGGATCCGCCGGGGCGGCTTCCCCTTCCCTTTCTGATCGCGGACTATCGTGAGGGCCTAACCTCTTGACGAAGCTGAGGGTTATGAGACCTTGAACGAGTCCCATGAAAACGAACTGTTCGCCATCCATCCGACACGCCCTCTCCCTCGCAGGCGTGTGCCTCACCCTGCCTCTCCTCGCCGGCGCTCCCGCCGGCACGCTTACCGAGGAATTCAACACTGCGGACGCCGACACATCCGGCGGCTTGACCGAGATGGAGTTCTCCACGGCCTATTCGACCGGTCTCTCGCGAGGGAAGCTGAAGAAGCAATTCCGTGCGGCCGATACTGACAAAAGCCGGGATATTTCGCTGGCGGAGTACTTGGCGTTCCGCGCGGCGATGATCCTGAAGAATCCCAATGCCGATCCCTCCCTGAAGTTCGAAGTCGCCGACCTGGACGTGGACGGTTTCCTTTCGCTGCAGGAATTCGCGGTGCTGGTGCCCGGAAAGTCGGCGCTTATCGAGAAGCGCAAGCGCCACCTGATGGCGGATGCCGACAACGACAACCTGGTGACGCTCGACGAGTGGCTGGATTACGTGGAGAGCCCGCAACCGGACACCTCCGGGATTCCTTTCCTGAAGTTCGATCTCGCGGATTTGGACGACAACGACGAGCTCACGATCGATGAATTCGAAGGGGTCTATCCGCCGGCGGTGAAACCCGCGGTGATCCAGAGGAAGTTCGACGGCAAGGATGCCAATGACGACAGCCTGCTTACCCGGGATGAATGGAATCCGGGCGGCGGCGCTCCTTGACCGAAGGTTTTCAGGAGCGGCGGGGGAACCGCCGTTCCAAGACTTCCCGGCGGAAGTCGAAGATCCGCTGGAGCTTGCGGCGGGCGAATAGGGCGTGGGCGATACTCCCGAGCGGGCCCAGCGGCATGATGTAGTGGACGAGGTCGGTGACCTTCACGCCGCCTTCGACTTCTTGGAACGTGTGGCGGTGGTGCCAGAATTTGTAGGGGCCGACGCGTTGCTCGTCCGTGAAGGAGCGGCCTTCCTGAACACCCTTGATTTCGGAGATCCAGGGAACCCAGATGGCGGGCAGGATCTTCACCCGGTAGCTGATGATCTGGCTCTCGTGCATCTTCTCCGAAGGGCAATGGACGATGCGGAAACCGAGGTCCGGCGGGGTCATCGCGTCGAGATTGCGGGGAGAGGAGAAGAAATCCCAGGCATCTGCCAGGGAGATCGGGAGGATTTGCTCGCGGAAGAGTGAGTGCAGCATCCTGGGGAAATGACGAATTCCTAAGCACTAATTGCCAAACGGGCAACCTTGTCGCGGTTCGCTCTTGGCTAGCGCCTCCCCCCACCTACCGTCTCCGCCGATGTCCTCGCCCAAATTGTTCAGTCCCGGCCCGATCGACGTTTCGCCTGAAACCTTCGCCGCGATGTCGCGGACGATGATCGGTCACCGCGGCTCCGAGTTCGAAGCCCTCTACGCCTCGCTCCAGCCCGGCCTCCAGGCCATTTTCGGCACGTCCCGTCCGGTCTTCCTTTCCACCTCCTCCGCCTGGGGCGTGATGGAGGGTTCGTTGCGCAACCTCGCCCGCAAGAAGGTGCTGTGCCTGTGCTGCGGTGCCTTCTCCGACAAGTGGCTCGATGTCGCCAGGAAGTGCGGCTACGAGGCCGACTCGGTCCAGGTCGAGTGGGGCCAGGCCATCGACCCCGAAGCGGTGCGCGCCAAGCTTTCCGAAGGCGGCTTCGACACCGTGACCTTCATCCACAGCGAAACCTCGACCGGCGTGCTCAACGATCTGGCCGGGGTGGCAAAGGTGGTGAAGTCCTTCCCCGACACGATGCTGATCGTGGATACGGTTTCCTCGCTCTCCACGGTGCCGACGCCGATGGACGAGCTGGGCATCGACGTGATGCTCGCCGGCGTGCAGAAGGCGCTGGCGCTGCCACCGGGGCTCGCGGTCTTCGCGGTATCCGAGGCGGCCATGGAGCGTGCAAAGGTCACGCCGAACCGCGGCTACTACTTCGACTTCGTGGAATTCGCGAAGAACGCGGCGGTGAACAACACGCCCTCGACCCCGGCGATTTCGATCCTCTTCGGGCTGCAATACATCCTCGGCCTGATCGAGAAGGAGGGCATCGAAGCCCGTCATGCCCGCCACGTGAAGACGAACGCGATGATCCACGCCTGGGGTGCCAAGCGCGGCTTCGAGCACTTCGCGCCGGAAGGCTTCCGCTCAACCGCGCTGACCTGCTTCAAGACTCCGGAGGGCTTCGATCTTTCGGGCTTCATCAAGACGCTCAAGACGAAGCACAACTTCCTGATCAACGGCGGCTACGGCAAGATCAAGGGCACGACGTTCCGCATCTCCAACATGGGGAACGAAACGGAGGCGACCATCCAAGAGCTGATCGACGCGATGGAAGACGTGCTCGGTTGAGCCTCCGACACGGACCAAGACAGACTTTCGGAGAAAGGGGACACGAGTGTCCCCTTTCTCAGCTTTCCGCCGAATCCTTGAAACGCTTGAATAGGTGATGGTGGGTCCGCCCCGGCGGAAAGCCGGGCAAAGCGGCAAACATCTCGTATCCCTGAGCCTCATAGAAGCCCCGGGCTTGGAAGTCGAAAGTCCCGAGCCAAGAGCCAATGCAGCCTCTCTCCACCGCGAGATCCTCGGCAGCGTGGAGAAGCCGACGGCCGAGGCCGCGTCCCCGCAGTTCCTCCTTCACCCAGAGGCCGTCGATCATCAGCCACCTCCACATGGTCGCGCCATAGACGCCGCCGATGAGCGCGCCCTCGGCATCCCGCAGGGCGAGGGACACCGGTTGCCAATCCCGGGGCCTCAGATCCGGCGGATCGGCTTCCCGGATGCCCTTGCGGATCAGCGCGGATAGAGCTGCGGCATCAGCATCCGGATCGAGTCGGTATGTCATTCTCGTAGGAAGATCGAGCTAGTTTTAGGGATCGGGGGCAGGGAGCGTCGATCCATTACCGTCCATTACGGCTGCGGGAAAGGGTAACCTGGAGATGGGAATGGCTAACCCTCTCCGCGCCGATCATAACAGTTACTCCTTGAAAACCGCGGCTCGCAATGGGTGTTGGTGCGGGATCTTTTCGATGCCACGGGATCCCGGATCTCGCATTTGGAGGGCCCCCGACTCCTGAACGCCGAATACAAGAGCCTTGCCCGATGGCGGCACTTGTCCAAGCTCTTCGAGCGCGTCACCGAATGACCCGCTCCGTCCCGCTCGCGGTGGTTCTCTCCGATGCATGGGGAACCGAAAGCAAAATCCGCCTAAACCCCGGTTGCCGCCAGGGCGTTAGAAGATACCCCTTGAAAACCATGAAATCCGTCCTGTTGTTCCTCGCCATGGCCGTGCCCGCCTTTTCCGCTCCCAATACCCTCACGCCCGAGGAGAAGAAGGAGAACTTCAAGCTGCTCTTCGACGGCAAGTCGCTGAAGGGCTGGCGCACCTACAAGCAAGAGGAGCCGAAGCCCGAGTGGAAGGTCGAGGATGGGGCCCTCACCCTGACCGCCAAGGGCGGCGGCGACCTGATCACCGAGGACGAATACAAGGACTTCGACTTCCGCTGCGAATGGAGGATTGCGGAAAAGGGCAACTCCGGGATCATGTGGCACTCCACGGAGGACCACGGCGCTCCCTACGAGACCGGCCCGGAGTACCAGATCCTCGATTCCTTCGACAAGCCGGACCACAAGTATCCCCACGAGATCAAGAAGGGGAACATCGCCGGGAGCTTCTATGACATCTATCCGGGCAAAGCCGAGTGGTCCAAGCCGGTCGGTGAGTGGAACGAGACCCGCATCGTGGTGAAGGGCACCAAGATCACGCTCTACCTCAATGGCAACGTAACCGCCGACGTGGACACCAAGAGCGACGAATTCAAGGCCGCGTTCGACAAGTCCAAGTTCAAGGACTGGGCCCACTTCAACAAGGCGGAGAAGGGACACATCGTGTTCCAGGACCATGGGGACAAGGTCGCTTTCCGCAATATCCGGATCAAGAAGCTCTGAGGTCCTCCCCCGTTTTGCGAACTTCAAAGGCCCGCCATCACGGCGGGCCTTTTTCGTGAAGACGGTTCAATTCCGGTCGCTGAGGAGCAGGAGGATCAACTCGGGCGACCTCGAGATCACCAGCTTCGAACCGAGACAAAGGGAACCGAGGCAGGCGATGATGCCCGCGATGGCCACCCAGTGGTTCCAGTCGTGCCGGACCCGGACCTTCGGCAAGACGGCGCGTGAGATCATCGCAGCAAAAACCGCGACAACCCCGGCCAGGGGAGCGAGGAGGAACAGCGAGCCCTCGAGGCGATCCGGAGTGCGCGGCGCCAGCAACTGCATGGCACAGACAGCGCATGCGGTGGTGCCGGTCATGAGCAGCGCGAGTCCGGCGATCGAGAGCTTCGGCCTGGGCAGATTGTGACGGCCACCGCGGTTCATCAGCTCCAGGAGATCCCGCACCGAGCGGATCCTCCGGCCCGCTTTGAGAAGGCGCCCTTCGAACATCCGCGATGCCGGCGGTCGCTCGATGGAAAGCTGGCGCACCCGGAGGCGCGCGTACTCGGCGAGGGCGGTCTCGCGAGTACCACCCGACACCGCAAGCGCGGTGGACCAGAGGGCGGGCTCCAACTCGTTGCGGAAGATCTCGAGCTTCACGACTTCCACCAGTTCGCGGGTGGCCTGTGTTTCGGGATCGGGGCTGCGCTGAGCCCGGAGGGAGAGCGCGAAGAGTCTCATTCCACGCTCGGGTCGATCGGGCCGTAACAAAGGGCGGCGTGGAGATCGGTTCGATCCGGATACGCCCGCGACGTGCTACCGGAGAATGCGATGCCGGGGTGAGACATCACAAACGGATTCCGGAAACGTGACGAAGGGGCGCGACGAGGGGTGGTCGCAGTCTTCATGAATGGGGGGTGAAAGCGACGGAAGACAACCCCTTCGCGAGCGCGATGACAACCGATTTGTGCGGCGCGACCCCTCCTGTTAGATCGAAGCCTTGACGATGAAGAAGTCGCGGCTCCGCATAAAGCCGCGACCGGATCAGTCGTCGTTCCCGGTGAACCCCGCGGTGGCGGCGGGCAGCCGTTTCGGCGTCACGAGAACCGGAGCCTGATGTTCACGGATAGCGGACGCGGGAGGATTCGCAC
>CAMLOZ010000093.1 GCA_946481625.1 uncultured Haloferula sp.
GCTGAAGGGTACGTTGAATCCCTTGGAAGAGATTGATGCCTCGCTGGTAATGACGATCTGGCCGGTGAAGGTATCGACTCCGCCGCTGCCGGTGAAATCCCTTCCAACCCCCGCGTACATGCAGTCGCAGGGGATACAAGGCGGGATGGAACCGCTTGATGAAGAGGAACTCGACGACGAAGAGCTTGATGAACTCATGGCGAGAAATGCGTAAAGTGGTGATGAAAACCGAAACGAAGTGCAACTTGTACGACCGGCTGGCAGATAACGCAGTCATCTCTGCAATCGTCAATCTGATTTAAGTTGTGTGGCGAATTTTCACCATCTCGTCACATATCTCGGAATCCGACCGGCTTCTCCGGGAAGCCGGTCGGCCTTCCTGTGCTCCTCACGCTGCGGAAGAAACGCAACAGCGGACGGGGGGAACCGCATTGAGCGGATGCGGGAACAAGCCGTTATAAGGATAATCGAGCAGTGCTTCGATTTCAGCCGACGCGGCAGGTTGCGCTCCCGCGGACCAGCATGCAGCGACCTGTTCGATCGGAATGCGCTGATGCTGGATGCCCGGTAGAAGCCCCATGTCCATCGCTTCCCTGGCAATCATCGCCAGCCATTTCTTGAGTGCGTGTTCGTCTTGGACACAGGCGTCGAGACCGATGTCCTCGAACGAACCAGGCTTCAAGTTGTTGCCGAAGTGGACGGCCTCGGAGATTTTCGCAAGGCCCTCCCGCGGGCAATCCGGCTCCACGTGAATGAACGGCAACCCGCCGCTAAAACGGGACAGATGCCACCACAGGCGTGGATTCCGCCTTCCGGAGATGTTGCTGGCTCCCTCTTCCTGCCCGGCGAGCCACCACGCGGGGGCATAGGTGGGCCATTCACCGCGCTCGTGGGCAACTCCGAGTTGGTGGTCAAGATGCCAGGAGCCGCGGGCGATATAGTCGGGCGCGTGGCTAATGTGCTGCTGGAATCGTGCCATGGCCCGCTTGTGCAGCGCGTAGGCATGGGTCCGGTTCACGTTGTGGCAACGGTAGATGACGGAGGTTCCCGGCGGAGGCTCCGGCTCCTTGAGATGTTGGCCTCCGAGGTATAGTTGTCCCCAGTCGCCCGGTAATTCGGCCATGATTTGCTGGAGAAGACCGCTCGACCGCTTGTCGAAGACTGCGTCGTCTTCAAGGACCAGGTAGCTCTCGAGTCCGTCCATGGTCGCATCCTGTGCCACGCGGAGATGCGATTGAAGACAGCCCCATGCACCGCCGCCCGCTTGGAAGTACGGAGGGGGCCAGCACAAGTCACCGGAGATCGCTCTTACCCAAGTGAGGTCGCCGGGCCGGGCCAATCCCATATCGTGGAGATGTCGCTCCAGCCTCTCCCGGCGGTCCATCTTGCCAGGAAGATTGATGATGCAAACCCGTTCAAAGAATTCCCTGAGCCTTGGCAATGACACAACCTGAAGACAAATTATCGCACCGGGTCAAAGCAAGGCGATTCCCGCGAGTCGCGGGGATTGCGAGCGAGGAAATCGGCTTTCCGATCGGTCGATCCAGCCCCATCGGGCGGCAACCCATCCATCCTATCTATCCCGGCCCGGATTTCCTCCATCCGCATGCATCCCGTCCATTTGACCCATCCGGTGGATTTTCGAAGTGTGGGTCCATCTCGCTTCGCTCGGTTGCGGTTGATGGGCTGCTCTGCAACGGATCGGCAAACGTGACGGAGAGCCAAAAAAATGCCGGACGGACCCCAAAGGCCCGCCCGGCTAAAAAACTCTCAACCTGCGAAAATCAGTAACCTTCGTAGTAACGACGGCGGTTCTCCTGATCCTGCGCATTGCCGATCGCGGCTCCGCCTGCGGCTCCCACGCCCGCTCCGATCAGCGCGCCTTCCCCGGCATGGCCGGACTGGTTGCCGATGATGGCACCTGCGGCGGCACCGCCGAGGGCTCCGATGACCGCGCCGCGCTGGGTATTCGGACCGGCAGGCTGGGCGCAGCTGCTGAAAAGACCGGCGGCCGCGAGGGCCAGGAGTGCAAGGGATTTGTTCATGGTGTTCGGATCAAGTTGCGAGGAAAGAGTCCGCCGAATCGCGATTTTCGCAAGGCGGAATGCATCCTCACCCGACCGGACGCGGGGGCGGGGAAATTTATTCACGCCTTCATGCCATCGAGCGCCGCGGCACATTCCTTCACCAGCCCCGGCCCTTGGAAAATGAAGGCGGAGTAGATCTGCACCAGGCTCGCCCCGGCTTCGATCTTGTCCATGGCATCCTTCGCGCAGGAGATCCCGCCCACCCCGATGATCGGGATCCGGCCGCCGAATTCCCCCGCAAAAGCGCGGATGATCTCGGTGCTGCGGGCGGTCAGCGGCTTGCCGGACAGCCCGCCCGCTTCGCCGGCCCGGGGATGGCCGGCCACCGGTTCGCGGGCCAGCGTCGTGTTCGTGGCGATCAGGCCGTCCAGCCCGCCCTCCAGAAACACTCGCGCCAGCGAACTGACATGCGGCGGGTCCAGGTCCGGCGCGACCTTGAAGAGCAACGGCACCCGCTTGCCATGTTCCTTCTCCAGCGTGGCCTGCTCCCTCTTCAATCGCTCTAGCAGCCGCGCCGAGGCCTCCTCACCCTGCAGGTCGCGCAGCCCCGGCGTATTCGGCGAGGAGAGGTTGACCGCGATGTAGTCCGCCACCGGATAGGCAGCACGCAAGCAGGCGAGGTAGTCGTCCGCAGCGTTCTCGTTCGGCGTGTCCTTGTTCTTGCCGATGTTGAAACCGATCACCCCCGCGAAGTTCTTCGAACGGCGGACATTTTCCACCCCGGCCTCGATCCCGGGATTGTTGAACCCCATCCGGTTGATGATCGCCTCGTGTTCGACCAGTCGGAACAGCCGTGGCTTCGGATTCCCCGCCTGTGGGCGCGGCGTGATCGTGCCGATCTCGACAAACCCGAACCCGAGCCGCCCGAGCGCATCGATGGTATTGCCCTCCTTGTCCAATCCGGCCGCCAGCCCCACCCGGTTCGGAAAGCGCAGGCCCATCACCTCCACCGGCGACAGACACTCTTCCGCCGGGAACAGCAACCGCAGCACCCCGGTCTTCTCCGCCAGCCGCAACCCGCGCAGGCTCAAATGGTGGGCATCCTCGGCATCGAGGCGGAAGAGCAGGCTGCGGGCAAGGGCATAGGCATCGGGCACGCCCGGACCCTGAACACCCCCGGCCCGCCATCCAATCCCCAATAGCGTTCAAAAACATCGTTATCCAAAATGCTTTGAATTTGATTATCGACTAAATCAATAACCGACCGTCCGGCCCCATTCCTCGTAATGACGCCAAAAACACGACTTTTTCCGCCACTCATGGGCGGTGCGATGGCCCCTCACGCCAATTCCGCCGCGATCGGATCCACCAACGGAGACCCGGCCAAGGTCAGCACCATCCGCCCGCCGTGCACCTCCGCCAGCCCGTGCTGCAGCAGGCGCTCCACTCCGGACCGGTCCACCAGCGACAGCGGCACTCCTTCATCCGTTCGCAGCATCAGCGCGATCCGCTCCAGCCGGCGCTGCTCCGCATCGAGCGACTCGCTCTCGGCTATTGCATTCCCCAAGCTCGCCACCATGCGCACGTAGGCGGCGGTGTCCGCCACGTTCTTTACCCGCAGGCCGCCTACAGTTGAAACGGCGGACGGCCCCAGCCCGAGGTAATCCTCGCCCCTCCAATAGCCGCGGTTGTGCGAAGAGCGATGCCCCGGCTTCGCGTAGTTCGAGGTCTCGTAATGCTCGAACCCCGCGCCGCGCAGCATCTCGTCCGCCAGCAGGAAGAAACGGGCATTCACATCCTCGCTCTCGCTCACCTCGCCCCGCCGCAGCGATTCGAAGAAGGCGGTGTCCTCCTCATAAGTAAGATTGTAAGCCGAGATGTGATCTGGTTGCAGGCTGTTCGCCGTCTCCAGCGTGGAGCGCCAATCCTGCTCGGATTGCCCCGGAATCGCGAACATCAGGTCGATGTTCACCTCCGGAATCCCCGCCTCCCGCAAGATTCCTACCGAGGCCGCCGCTTCCTCAGCGGAATGCTCCCGCCCCAGCTTCTCCAGCACATGCGGCGCGAAGGACTGGATTCCGAGGGAAACCCGCGTAACCCCGAGTTCCGCGAAGAGCCGTGCCTTCGCCACATCGAAGGTCGCCGGATTGGCCTCCAGCGTTACTTCTTCGAGCGCCCCCACATCCAGCAAGCTCCCCAAGCCATCGAACAACTTGCGGAGATGGGTGGGGGAGAGCATCGATGGCGTCCCGCCACCCAGGTAGAGAGTCCGCGGCTTTTCTCCCAGTCCGGCGATCCTCACCCTCGCTTCTTCGAGCAAGGCATCCACGAATTCCCCGATGGGAGTATCACCCGGAGTATGCTTGTAGAACGAGCAATACGGGCAGACCCGGTGGCAGAAAGGGATGTGAAGGTAGAGCAGCAAGCTGCCCCTCCATGCGCGCGGGGAGCGACGCCGTCAATCCACCAACAACACTTCCGCATTCGCCGAGCGCAGGCGGAAGGTCTTCGCGGACAGGTCATGAGCGGCTTTGATCGAGCGTACGGTGCGGCTCTTCACGCGCATGAGCACGGAGTGGGTCCGGGCGATCTTGCCGTTCACTTCGACGCCGCGCAGGAGGGTGCTGTCGGAGATCCCGGTGGCGCTGAAGAGGATGCGGTCACCCTTCGCGAGGTCCTTCGAGAGATAGACGCGGTCGAGCAGCTTCTCGTAGCCCTCGGCGATCAGCACCCGCTTCTCCAGGCTGTCCTTCGGCCAGATCTTCGCTTGCAGGCCGCCGCCGAGGCAGCGGAGGCCGGCGGCGGAGAGCACGCCTTCCGGGGCACCCCCGATCCCGAGGTAGAGATCGACATTACTTTCGGGCAGTGCCGGGGCGATGGCAGCGGCGATATCGCCATCGGAAATCATGCGCAGCTTCGCGCCGATCCGGCGGACGGCATCGATGTAGGGCTGGTTGCGCGGGCGATCGAGGATCATCACGACGATGTCGCGGATGTCCTTCTCCAGGATCTTCGCAGTGATCTTGATGATCTCTTCGGTCGGGGCTTCCACGCTGATCGGCAGCTTGGGATCGGCCATGAAAGCCCTGCGGACCTTTTCCGGGTAAGATAGCTTTTCGAGGTAGAAGGCTGGAATGTCCTCCAGCGCGCTCGCTTCGCCGTCCATCGGGATCGCGGCGGCAATGCACGAGACCGAGTTCGCCATGCCCTTCGAGACATTCGTGGTGCCATCCACCGGGTCCAAGGCGATGTGGAACTGCGGTGCGCCCTCTTCCCATGTGCCGACCTTCTCGCCTTTGAAGATGCCGGGTGCTTCGTCCTTGATGCCTTCTCCGATCACGACCTCGCCGCGCATGTCCATCAGGTCGAACATGCCGCGGATGGCGTCGCAGGCGGCGGCATCCGCGGCTTCCTTTTCGCCGCGACCCATCCAGCGATGAGCCACGATGGCGGCTCCCTCCGTCGCGCGGAGGAAGTCCATTTCGAAGATGCGTTCAGGATCGATCATGGGAGGAAGAGGTTGAGCAGGCCGGCGGCGCGGCGGCGCGAAATCGGTCAGCGGGCGATGATTGATTCGAATCGTTCGTATGCCGCCTGCCATTGGTCGCCGTTGCGGGGCTGGTAGGTCTGGAAATCGAAGGAGCGTCGCAGCAGTGCCCTCCCGGCGGCGAGATCGGGGAGATTGCCCGTGGCGATCATTTGGACGATGATATTCCCGCAGGAGGTTGCCTCGATCGGTCCGGCGATCACCTCGACCCCGAGGGCATCAGCCGTTGCTTGGGCGAGGAAAGCATTCTGGATGCCGCCTCCGCCGGCATGGAGCCGGGAGAACCGCTTGCCCGAGAGCTTGCAGAAGTTCTCGAAGACTACCCGGTATTTCAGCGCCAGCGATTCGGTGGCCACCCGCAGGATGGTGCCCTTGTCGCCGGGGACCGCTTGGCCGGACTTTTCGCACCAGGCGCGGATCTTGTCCGGCATGTCGCCGGGTGCGGCGAAGACCGGATCATCCGGATCGATGAAGGCGGAGAAGGCCGGTGCGGCTTCCGCGAGTGCCGCCATCTCGCTGTAGGAAATGGCCTCGCCGTCGAGTGCCCATTGGCGCTTGCACTCCTGGATCAGCCAGAGCCCGGCGATGTTCTTGAGGAATCGCACGGTGCCTTCGACACCGAGTTCATTGCAGCAGCGGGCGGTGAAGGCCTCTTGCGTGCGGATCGGTTCGCGGGTTTCGAGACCCATGATCGACCAAGTCCCTGAGGAGAGCCACAGCGGGTCTTCGCCTTCCATCGGGATGCCCGCGACGGCGGCGGCCGTGTCGTGCGTGGCCCCCGCGACCACGGGAATGCCTTCCATTCCGATCTCGCGGCCGACTTCCTTGCGTACGGGGCCGAGAATAGTTCCCGACGGCACGATCTTGCCGAAGATCCTTTCCGGCAGTCCAAGGGTTCTGATGATCTCGAAGGACCACTCGCCCGTGGACGGGTCCACCAGTTGCGAGGTCGAGGCATTGGTGCGCTCGACCGCTTTCACGCCGCTCAGCCAGTAGGCGAGCAGGTCCGGGATAAAGAGCAGGGTCTCCGCCACCGCGAGAGCAGGGGAGCCGAGTTGCTTCTCCGCCATGAGATGGAGCGAGGTGTTGTAGAAATTCGTCGTGATGCCCGTGCGCGCATAGATCTCCGACTCCGGCAGGAGAGCATGCATGACCTCCGGCATCCCCTCGTGGCGGGGATCGCGGTACTGGTGCGGCATGCCGAGCAGGCGGCCGTGCTTGTCGAGCAGGCCGAAGTCGACCGCCCAAGTGTCAATCCCGATGGCGCGGATGTCCGTGCCATATTTTTCCACTCCGCGGCGCAGACCTTCGAGGATGTCGCGGAACAGTCCGAGGATATTCCAATACGAGCCGCCTGGCAGGTCGGTGCCGGGATTGTCGAAGCGGTGGATCTCCTCCAGGCGGAGGGTATTCAAATCGGTGACCCCGGCGATCACCCGGCCGCTGCCGGCCCCGAGATCAATGGCGAGAAAGACGGACATGGAACGATAGAAAAAGTCGGATCAAAGAAGGGGAGGGAGGCCCGGATGTTGGACCGGAGTCTCACCTCGCGAAGCGCAAGTCGTAGGGAACGTCCTTGAGGTGGCTCTTGGCGTAAGCGCGGGATTCGCGGTCGGTGACGATGGCCTCCACCTCGGTCGGTGCGACGAAGAAGTAGTCGGTCTTCACGCCGAACTTCGTGTGATCCAGCAAGGCACAGCGCCAGGTGGCATGCTCCAGCATCATCCGTTTCAGTCGGGCCTGCTCCGGGTTCGGTTCGCTCACGCCCAAGGTCGGGTGAAGGCCGCCCCCGGAGAAAAAGAAGCGGTCGATCCGCAGGGAACGCAGCGAGTTCTCCGTGATCATCCCGGAAAAGCGCCGGCCGCGTTGCTCGTAGATCCCTCCAAGTTGGACCAATTCGATATCCTCGTCGCGGGCCGAAAGGCGTTCCACGACCGCCAGCGAGTAGGTAACCACCCGCAGCGGCAGCCCCTCGGGCAATTGTCCGGCGAACTCGAGCGCCGTGGTCGAGGCATCCAGAAGGATCGTCTCGCCGGGCAGGATCAGGCGCACCGCTTCGCGGGCGATCGCCAGCTTTTCCTCAAGCTGCCGGGCCTCGCGTTCCTGCTGGGAAAGCTCTCCAAGCGGGGCGGTGGCATCCATGGCTCCCCCGTGCGTGCGCCGCAGATGGCCGCGGCGCCCGAGAAGATCGAGGTCACGACGGATCGTTTCCTCGGTGACGGAGAATCCTTTTGCCAAGTCGGTAGTACGAACCGTTCCATGTCGGCGCACCTTCTCCAAGATCTGACGTTGTCGTTCCGCGGCGAGCATGTGGGATTTTGTGGGAAATTGCTTGCTTTCGTGGGTTTTGTTCAGCATTCCCCGGGTCCGTCAATCGCAAACGTATTAGCACTCCATGTCCGCTCACTTCAAGCACGTGAATTTTTCCTGGGATGACGCCAAGGCAGCCGCTCTCGACCCGGTGGGACGGCTTGTTTACCGCTCCAACATCCTGGGCGACGACCAGCGCGTGACGAACACCGGCGGCGGCAACACTTCCTCGAAAATCACCGAAAAGGACCCGCTAACGGGCGAGCCGGTGGAAGTGCTTTGGGTGAAGGGCTCGGGCGGCGACCTCCGCACCAGCAAGCGCGACAACTTCTCCTCGCTCTACCAGGGCAAGCTGGTCGCCATGCAGGGACTCTACGGCGCGCGGGCCGACAAGGGCCTGAAGTCACAGGCGGAGGACGACATGGTGGCGATGTATTTCCACACCACCTTCAACCTCAACCCGCGGGCGTCCTCGATCGACACGCCTCTGCACAGCTTCCTGCCCGGCAAGCACGTCGATCACATGCACCCGAATGCGATCATCGCGATCGCCGCCTCGGCGAATTGCGAGAAGCTCACGCAGGAGATCTTCGGCGGCGAGATGGCCTACGTGCCTTGGATGCGGCCCGGCTTCGAACTCGGTCTTGCGATGCAGGAGATCGCCAAGGCGAACCCGTCCGTGAAGGCGATCATGATGGGCCAGCACGGCTTCATTTCCTGGGATGACGACGACAAGATCTGCTACCAGCGCACGCTCGAATTCATCGAAAAGGCCGCCAGCTATATCGAGGCGAAGTATCAGGCGAAGGGGGGCGATGCCACGGTCTTCGGCGGTCAGAAATACCAGACGCTGCCGGAAGCGGAGCGCCATGCCACGCTGGCGGCGATCCTGCCCTGGCTGCGGGGACAGGTTTCCCAGCAGAAGCGCTTCATCGGCACCGTGCAGGACGACGAGAAAATCCTGCGCTTCGTCAATTCGGCTGAGGCCCCGCGTCTCGCCGAGCTTGGCACCTCGTGCCCGGATCACTTCCTGCGCACCAAGATCAAGCCGCTTTACATCGATTGGAATCCGCAGAGCGAGGATGTCCCCGCGCTGAAAGCCAAGCTGGCCTCCGGTCTCGAGCAGTACCGCAAGGACTACGCGGCCTATTACGCCGCCTGCAGACACGCCAACAGCCCGGCGATGCGCGATCCGAACCCGACCGTGGTGCTGATTCCGGGCCTCGGCATGATTGCCTGGGGCAAAGACAAGTCCGAGTCGCGCGTGACCGCGGAGTTCTACAACTGCGCTGTCGAGGTGATGCGCGGCGCGGAGGCGATCGACCAATACATCTCGTTGCCGCAGCAGGAAGCCTTCGACATCGAATACTGGCTGCTGGAGGAAGCGAAGCTCCAGCGGATGCCCGCGGAAAAGGAGCTCGCGCGCCAGATCGTCATCGTGATCGGTGCCGGTTCGGGCATCGGCAAGGAGACGGCGCACCGCCTGGTGAAGGAAGGTGCGCATATCGTCTGCGTCGATCTCAACAAGGAGGCCGCGGAAGCGACGGCGAAGGAAATCACCGACAAATACGGTTTGGGAATCGGCGTCGCGGGCACCGGGATTTCCGGATGCGGCCCGGCAATCGGTCTCGCCGCGAACATCACTGACCGCGCCAGCATCCGCGCGATGCTCGACCAAGTGGCGCTCGCATACGGCGGCTTCGATCACATCTGCGTCACCGCG
>CAMLOZ010000094.1 GCA_946481625.1 uncultured Haloferula sp.
CGGTTCGCGAGATGACTGAGGTAATTCCCCATGCAGGGATGCAGCGAGACATCCTTGAGCAGCGTTTCGAAGTTGCCGAAGCTGTTCTCCAACAGCTTGTCATAGAAGTGCACCATCCCGCGCGGCTCCACCGCCAACCGCTCCATCCGGTCGCCGATGACGAAAATCTGGCTCAACGCGAAGGCCACCCGCTGCCGGAGCGGATCCGGCAACTGCTCCTCGGTCGCATCCGGCCGGAGCTTCGGCAAGCCCATCGCCCGGCCCCACCATGCGTTCAGCTTCCGGTCGTTGTAGATCTGCGCGTCGTTCGGGCCGCTGGTCGGCTGCTCGAACTGCCACTCCATCATCGGCATCAACCGCCCGATCGGACGCGCCATCTGATCGTCGATCCAGCCCTCGATCCCCATCGCCATGACCTCCTCCACGTTCTCGGGAATCTGGTCCGCATCGCCCGCCGAATCCTGGTCCGGCCCGAATCCCGCCTGGATCAAGAAGCGTGCCGCTTCCTTCGCCGAAGGCAAACCCTCCGTCTGGTTCCGGATGGAAACACTCGCGCTGCTCGCCCCGCCCACGCTGTATCCTGGACCCGCCAGCGCGGTAAGCACGACGCTCTCCGTGCTTTCTCCACCATCGCCATCCGCCGTCGGCGAAATCTCCACGAATACCTCCCGCTGCCCCGCCGCGAAAGCAACCGCGGCTCCGGCCTCCGACGACACGTAATCCACCCCCGCCGTTGCCGATCCGCCCAGCGAAAAGTTCACCGTGAGCGGCCGCAGACCCCCGTTCCGCCGCAGCACCAGCACCGCCGGATCCGGCCACCCTTCCGCGCACGTATCGTCGTAGCACGAAACCGTGATCACGTTCGCGGCCGCAATCCCCGTCGCGATCCGCTGCGCATCCGTCTCCTCGTAGCGCCCCGTGCGATCAGTCGAGGGATCGAACCCGATCACCAGTTCCTCCCAATCGCTCGCCCCGTCCCCGTCGCTGTCCGCATCCGACACCTCCACTTTGAAGAACGCCCGCCCCGTCGCGGGTCCCAGCATGCGCACCAGAGGCACCCCGGTTCCCGGTATTCCCTGTTCCGCCGAGGACCACGCCGACAGGTCGCTACTACTACGAATCTCGTACCTTTTCCCCGCCAGCCCTTGCCATGAAAGCACCGGACCTCCCGTTCCATCCCGCGTCATCTCCGCCTTCGGCCGCGATTGCCCGATGAAGGGATTCGTCCCTGCCGTGCTCTCCAGCGCGTTCGTCCAGCCGTCGCCGTCCGCATCCGCGGCCGGCGGGAGCCCGGCGGCCCCGAATACCATTTCCCAGACATCGCTCTGGGAGTTCCCGTTCCCATCCAGCGCAAACGCGGAAACGGGAAGGAGCACGACGAAGGCAGCGAGTGGCGAGAGCCCGGTCTTCATTGTGACATCAAGCCTGACTATCTTTAACAATAAAACAAGCCCGCTCCGCGTCTTCGATATGCAAAAAAAGTGAATATATTCACCAAGAAATAAAACCTCGCTTTTCTATATGTAAGACATCGCGGCACTCAACGTGCCTCCGCCATCGAAAGCACCTCCGCGAATGGCCGGCTCTCCAGCAGCCCGAAGGCATCGTGACGACCCAGCCTCGCCCGCGTCACCGCCGGGCTCGTGATCCCGCACAGGAATCGCGCGAGTTGCCGCGGCGTCTTCAGCGCGGCATGCTTCTCATCCGCCAAGCTCCGGATCGCTCTCAACTCCTCATCCGTCGGTTCCTCACGCGAAGTCCGCGGCACCTGCCGTGGCGGAATCCCCCGGCACCGGTCGCAATGCCCGCACGGCTCCGCCAACGTCTCGCCGAAATGCGCCGTGACGAAACCCGTGATGCAGCCCGCCTGCTCGGCCAGCTCCACCACCTCGCGCAAGCGCTCTAGATCCGCCTCCTCGCGCCGCTTGAATTTTTCATCCAGCCGCCGCGCCAGATCATGCAGGTCGCCCGGATCCTTCTTGATCCGGTATCCCTGCCGCACTCCCGATTTCTTCAGGGCGATGTCGCCCGCCTCCTCCAGATACCCCAGTGCCGCCGTGATCCGCTGCGGATCCTCTCCCGTCTTCAAGGCCAGCTCCGGCACCTCGAAGGTGTACCAGCTCCGCCCCTCGCTCGCCGCCGCGAAGATCTTCCTCAAAAAGCCCTTACGGCGCTCATCGTACCCCGCGAGCATCGGCTCGAAGCCGCGCAGCAAGCGCGCCTGCCACGTCGACCAGAAAACCTTCGTCGCTTCGATCAAACCCTCCAGCTCCAGATACGTGAGCAGCGTGTTTACCACCAGCGGCCGGATGTCGTTCACGCCGGACAATTCATAGGTCGAAACGTCGAACTCCTTCCCCAACCGCAGAACGTGATCGACCAGATGTCGCACCGCCGCCGGCGAAGGCGTGTCGCCGTAGATGAAATTCTCCAGCGTCACCAGATCGTCGCCACACGCGAGCAGTTCGCAGGCAGAGAGCTTGCCGTCGCGTCCCGCGCGCCCCGTCTCCTGCGTGTAGTTCTCCAGGCTCTTCGGCAGGTTGTAGTGATACACCGCGCGGATATCCGCCTTGTCGATCCCCATGCCGAAGGCGATCGTCGCCACGATCACCCGCGTCTTTCCCGCCATGAAGGCCTCCTGTGCATCCGCGCGGAATTCATCCGGCAGCCCCGCATGATAGGCTCGCGCCGCCAACCCGTTCTTCTGCAGGTAGGTCGCCACCTCCTCCGCCGTGTGCTGCAGCGTCACATACACCACCGCCGGTCCCTCGCTCTCGTGCAAGCGCCGGAGCAGATGCTCCTTCCGCCCCACCGCCGTGATCGGCGTCACCCGCAGATCCAGATTCGTCCGGTGGAAACTGAGCTGCACGTGATCCTCCTTCGCGATCTTGAAGGCCGTGCGGATATCCTTTGCCACCCCGGGCGTCGCCGTCGCCGTGAGGCACAGCACCCGCGGCACCTTCAGATCGCGGCACAGCTTCGCCAGCTTCAGATAGTCGGGCCGAAAGTTATGCCCCCACTCGGAAATGCAGTGAGCCTCGTCGATCGCCACCAGCGCGATCCGCAGCTTCTTCAAGCGCGCCCGGAAGCCCTCGTTCGAGAGCCGCTCGGGTGCGACATACAGAAGCTTCAACGACCCATCCGCCAGCGAACGGATCACCGCCTCATAGTCTTCCCGCTCCAGACTCGAATCCAATCTGGCCGCCGCCACCCCCTTCTCCCGCAGCGCGTCCACCTGATCCTTCATCAGCGCGATCAGCGGCGAAACCACCAGTGTAACCCCTTCCAGCACCAGCGCCGGAAGCTGATAGCACAACGACTTCCCCCCTCCCGTGGGAAACACCGCCAGCATCGAGCGCCCCGCCATCAGACCCTCCACCACCTCCCGCTGCCCGCCGCGGAATTCCCCGTGCCCGAAACGCGAGCGCAGCAGTTCAAGAGTGGAGTCGCAGGACACGCAGCGGACATGCCGCGCCGCGCCGCAAAGCACAAGCCCGGGAGCACCGGACTTGCCGCCCCGCCTCGAACCGTCCCATCCTCCCCGCATGCCGCGCTTCACCGCCAACGCCGACTACGAGGAAAAGGACACCAACCCGATCCGCCTCGAACCCGGGAACGAAGTCACCGTCGGCCCGGTCGACCGCGCCTGGCCCGGCTGGGTCTGGGCCGAGGATGACAAGGGCAACGACGGCTACGTCCCCGAAGAAATCCTCGAACCCCTCGGCGAAGGCCGCTTCGCCGCCATGGAAGCCTTCGACCCCAATGTCCTCGTGATCAAACGCGGCGACGAACTCGAGTCCCTCAAGCAGATCCACGGCTGGCACTGGTGCAAGAACGCCAGCGGCGAGGAAGGCTGGGTCGCCGGCTATCTGCTGCGCCCGGTCGCCTGAGCACCGGCCCGGCGTCCCTAGGCAGCGAACGCTCCTCGCGTCGCGCACCAAATATCCCGCCCGGAGTTGACGCCAGGCCTCGCGCGTGGAACAGGGAAAGCCACTGTCGCCCATGAACTCCATCCTGTCCCGCGCCGCCGCCTGCCTCCTGCCGCTGCTCTTCGCCAGCTGCGCCAGCGTCCCCGAACTCGGCGGGATGATGGACCGCGGCGGTACCCGCCATCGCAAGATCGTCGTAAAACTCCGGGAGCAAAAAGCCTACTTGTATCAGCACGACAAGCTCACGGCCGTGGCCCCCATCTCCTCCGGCCGCGAGGGCAAAGGCACCCCCACCGGACGCTTCAGCGTCGTCGAAAAGGACGCCGACCACCGTTCCACCCTTTATGGCAACTACGTCTGCCGCGGCAAGGTGGTGAAAGAGAACATCGACATCCGCAAGGGCGGCCGTCCCCCCGGCTCCAAGTTCGAGGGGGTCCCCATGCCCTACTTCCTGCGCTTCACGGGAGCCTACGGGCTCCACGCCGGAAATGTTCCCGGCTACCCCGCCTCAAGCGGCTGTGTCCGCCTCCCCAAGCGCCACGCCAAGCGGTTCTATGATGCCGTCCGCATCGGCACCCCAGTCCTGGTCCAGCGCTAAGCACCGGTGGCCCGCACCCGGCCCCCGTCTCCCCTTCCATCTTTCCCCTCGAAAAATAAACCCGTTCCGATATCCAATCCGCCGTGATTTCAACTCGCGGCGTCCTCTCCATCTCCCTCGCGCTGGCCTTTCAGCTCCCCTGCCGCGCTGAAGTCCGCGCCTGGACCAATACCGCGGGCCAAACCTTCCAAGCCGAATTCGTACGCCTCGACGGCACCAACGTCATCTTCGCCCTTGAAGGTGGCCGCACCTTCGTTTCCCCCCTTACCTCCCTCAGCGCCTCCGACCAAGCCGCGGCACGGCTCGCCTCCCAAGCCGCTCCCTCACAGCCCGCCCCTGCCAAGCCCGCGAATTTCGGCTACCCTTGGCCCCGCGAAGTCCGCGTGGACGGTTCCTCCCAGTCCCGCGTCGTCTCCGAAGACCCCAAAAAGGACATCTACATCTACGAAAGTCCGCACTACCGGTTCACCTGCGATGTCAGGCTGACCTCCGACGTCCTGCGGAATTTCGCCATGATGTTCGAGACCACCTGGCAGTACGCCGCCGGCATCCCCCTCGGTCTCGACGGCGGCACCCCACGCCAAGGTCGTCATGATATCGTGCTCTTCGGCAAGCCCGGCGCATACATCCAGGCCGGTGGCCCGCCCAACAGCGCCGCCTGCTACATCCCCTCGCGGGGCATCGTCCTTGCACCCGTCGAAAGCCTCGGACTCGTCAGGACGCCCACCGGTTTCAGCCTCGACACCACGAAGACCAACGACGTCCTCATCCACGAACTCGCCCACCAGCTCACTCCGCTTGCCTACTTGAAGCCGGGGAACAACGGCTGGTTCTCCGAAGGCCTGGCCGAATACATGGCCACCACCCCCTACAGTTGGGGTTACTTCCGCCCCGATCCGCACGGAAACGCCGTGCTCGCCTACGTCACCGCCCGCGGTGAAAAAGGCAAGGGCGGCCGGAATCTCGGCACCAGGTTCCGCGCCCCGCGCCTGCGGTATTTCCTCCAGATGCCCTACCGGGATTTCAGCGGCGCGAACGGAAATTTCAACTACGGGTTCGGCTTGCTCCTCGCCCACTACTTCTGCCACATGGAAGGCGGCGGTCGAACCGCGCGCCTCTCCGCCTACCTCAAATCCCTCCGCGCCGGAGAGCCGGTCGAAACCGCCAACGCCGCCCTCCTTGGCGGCGGCACCTTTGAAAAACTCGAAGCCGAATTCGCCGACGCCTGGCGCAAGAAGGGCCTTGAGATTGTCTTCGAATAGGGGCCGGTCCCTCTTCGTCGGCACAGCCGCTTTTTCGGAGTGCTGCGAGATCACCGCTTTGCAGGGAGCGACCTCCCGGCCCAAGCCGCCCAACCCAAGGAGCCCCTGAGCGGCACGCGAGGAGGCCGCGCGCAACCCACACGACCTCCGTTCGCCAGCTTCACTCTAGATCCTCCCCATCAGCACCAGGATGATCACGATGATCAGCACCAGCCCGAGCCCCCCGCTGGGCGCATAACCCCAGCTCCTGCTGTGGCCCCACGTGGGCAGTGCGCCGATCAAAAGAAGAATCAGGATGATCAAAAGTACGGTTCCAACGGACATGAGTTTGAGTGTTCGGGTTTTCGGAAATGACACCGCCGGTCCCTGTTAGACCCAGGCCCGGCGGCATCGCCAGGATTCAGCGGCATTCACAGGACTCGCGGACGGCCTTCTCCACTTCCTCGCGCGTCTGGCCGGTGCGCTTCTGGATGCGGCCGACAAGCTCATCCTCTTTGCCTTCGATGTAATCGAGATCGTCGTCGGTCAGCTGACCCCACTTCTGCTTCAGCTTGCCTTTGGCGATGTTCCAGTTGCCTTTGATTTCAAGGGTATTCATGGGTTGTCTCGGTTGAGGTTCGACATCTTCTATCAGTCCCAGTGCCACAACCCGCCCCCGATGCTTCCCGGCACTGCAACCCGCCTGCCGGATAGGCTGCGCCGCCACGGTGTCATTTTCCTGGTCGGGAAACTCTCCTGCTTGGAATGCAGACTGCATCCGCCGCCTCTTCCCAAGCATTGCAAAGTACGACAGGAACCTTCCGATCCGCGTAATCCCGTTTCAAGGATGCTTAAAAACGCTTGCTGAATCAACTTGTCGTGAACCCGCGCCAATGATCGGTTTCGATGCGATCGCATTCCCGCGCCCGCCTTTTTCGATGCGCCGCTACCTCCGTGCCCGTTACCTCGCACCAGCGCTTATCGCGCTGGTGATGATCGTTTACGGTGCCGTGACCGCGGTCCGGAACACCCGCGCCAATCTCGCGGAATTCAAGGAAGCGGAGCACGCCCGTCTCGTCGTCGAGCAGGTCCACCGCTGCACGGAAGCCCTCCTGAGCCTCGAAACCGGCCACCATGGCTACGTCCTCAGCGGCCAATTGGAATTCCTCGAACCCTCCCGCGCCACACCTTCCTTGGACGACGAACTCGCAAAGCTCGCCGAATTTACCCGCGACAATCCGGCCCAGCATGATCGGGTGCAAGCGATCCAGGCGATCGCGAAGGACAAGCAAGCCGAACTTGCCGAGGGCGTCGAACTGATGAAGGCCGGCAAGGCGGACGAAGCCCGTGCCCTCATCGCCAAGGGCACCGGCAGGCTGATGACGGAGCGTTTCCGCTCCATCATCGACGAGTTGCACAAGGAGGAACTCATGCTCATCACCAAGCGGCAGATCCACCTGACCCAGAACTTGAAGGATACCCGAACCATCGTCGTAGTCACCGCCGCGATCGCCATCATGGCGGGAGTGATTGGCTCCATCCTCCTCACCCTTTTCCTGATGTCGAAGGAACGCCAGGAGCGTCTGCTCTTCGAGCGGGAGAAGGCCGTGCAGGCGGACCGGGCGAAAACCGACTTCCTGGCCATGATGAGCCACGAGATCCGTACACCCATGAACGCGATCCTGGGCTTCGGCGAACTGCTGCACGACATGGCGGACAACCCCCGCGAAAAGCACTTCGCCAAGGCGATCGTCACCAGCGGCAACTCGCTCCTCACCCTCATCAACGACATCCTCGACCTCTCGAAGATCGAGGCGCGGAAGATGGAACTCCACCCTGAAACGGTGGAGATGAAACGCTTCGCCGACAACCTCGAGACCCTCTTCTCCTTCCGTGCCCAAGAGAAAGGCCTGGAGTTCCGGATCCGCCTTGATCCCTCGGTCCCTCCGTTGCTCTCCTTCGACGCTCTGCGGTTCCGCCAGGTGCTCGTCAACCTGATCGGCAACGCGGTGAAATTCACCCGCGAAGGCCACGTCCACGCCACCTTGCGCGCGGAGTCCCGCTCCTCCGCCACCGGCGATGCCCTCCTTCACTTCGAGGTCACCGACACCGGTATCGGCATCGCGGGCGATCAAATTCGCGAGATCTTCCGTCCCTTCTATCAGGTGGAGTCGGAGCAAGGACGCCGCTTCCAAGGCACCGGCCTCGGCCTGAGCATCTGCGACCGGCTGGTGAAACTGATGGGCGGCCGGATCGAGGTGAGGAGCCAGCTCGGAAAGGGCTCTCTCTTCCGCGTCTCGATCCCGGTGCAGGGCCGCATGGAGCGCATGCCCGATCTGCTCGCGGCGGATGCAGGCAAGGGGGTGGATTTCAACCGCCTCGCCCCCGCCAAGATCCTGGTGGTGGACGATGCTCCCTTGAACCGCGAACTGATCCGCGGCTACCTGCACGGCACTCACCACCAGGTGCTGGAGGCGGAGAATGACGAGCAGGCCGTGATCCTCTGCCGCCGCCACCTGCCCGATTTGGTCCTCATGGACATCCGCATGCCCGTCGTGGACGGTCGCTCCGCCCACGCCACGCTCAAGTCGGAGGAAGCCACCAGGAAGATTCCCCTCATCGCGGTCACCGCGTCATCCTTGCTCAACACCCGGGAAGAGTTGAAGCGGGACTTCGACGGCTTCGCCAGCAAGCCGATCAGCCGCGAGCGCCTGTACCTCGAACTGGCGAAATTCCTGCCGGTCAAGGCCACCGCGCCCACGGGCAAACCGGTGCCCGAAGAACCGGTCGTCGAAATCGCCCATACCCGCGAATGGCCGGAGTTGAAGGCCGAACTCGAAAGCCTCCGCGACTCCGTGCTGCCGGGGCTCGTCGAACTGGTCCCGGCTCAGGCCACCCTCCGCTTCGCCCGCCAGTTGACGGACCTGGCCCGGAGCCACGACTGTCCTCCGCTCGGGGAATACGCGACCCTCCTCGAGCGTGCCGCCGACAACATGGACTTCGCCGAAGCCGGCCGCCTGCTGGCGGTTTTCCCCGGATTGATTGACACCCTGTATCATGCCGACGTTTGATCCGCTGCCGCGTCCGCCCAGCTCGTCCTTGATCCTCGTGGTCGATGACGAACCGAAGAACATCCAGGTGGTGGGACCGCTCCTCCTCCGGCAGGGCCATGAGGTGATCGCTGCGGGCAGCGGCGAGGAAGCACTGGCAAAGCTCCGCACCGCCGCGCCGGACCTGATCCTGCTCGACGTGATGATGCCGGGAATGACCGGCTTCGATCTCTGCCGGAAACTGCAAACCCAGTCCGAGTGGCAGGGTATCCCGGTGATCTTCCTATCCGCGGTGGCCGACAAGAGCTTCATCATGGAAGCGCTCGCGGCAGGCGCGGTGGACTATGTCACCAAGCCCTTCCACGGCCCCGAGCTGCTCTCCCGCGTCCAAGTCCACCTCAACCTCCAGAGCACCCGCAAGCGTCTCGCCGAAACGATCGAGGAGCGCAACCATCTCCTCGAGGTCGTCGCGCACGACCTCAAGAACCCCCTCGGGGCGGTCCGCTTCGCGACGTCCCTCCTTCAGGAACAGAGCGCCGCCATGGACCAAACTCACAGCGCCCTCGTCGCCAGCATCGGCGATGCGACCGATCGCGCCCTGGAGATCGTGGGCTCCCTGCTCCAGACGCGGCAGATCGAAGAGGCAAAGGCGGAAATGGGCCTCATGCCGCTCTGCCTGCGCGAATACACGGAGGAAGC
>CAMLOZ010000095.1 GCA_946481625.1 uncultured Haloferula sp.
ATATCGCTGCGATGCCTTCGGGATCGGGAACCGCGCCGTCATCGCACCGGTGGTATCGCTTCGCTCAACCACCGGCTCCCATGCTGTAATCCCTCCGGGATCCTTGAGGAGTTTTGCGACAATGGCGTAGTAAAAGTCCTGCCAGGTGAACCCCTGCGAATCGCGCCGGACACTCCGGGAGTGAAATCGGACGGGGCTCTGTTAGCGGGGTGTGAACAGTTCGGGAATTCGCCGCGTGCAATTCCAAAAGGGGGATGCGTCAGCCGTGCTTGTGGCCAACTGCCGTGGGGTTCTTCGCAGGGTTTTGCGGGCGTGGAATCCCTTTCATGGAGCGGTGGAACCGTGAATTCCGGGGTTTGTTCACATCCTTAAGATGAAGGGTTCGTTTCGTTTCAAAAAGATCTCTTCTTAGAGCATGTGAAGAAGTTCAGGTGAATCGCTCGGAGACCGGATCCCTGCTTGAATGAAAAAGGCGTGCCACCGCAGGGATGGCACGCCTTGGGAAACTGGTTAGGCGGAGGCTCAGACGAGCATGAGGGCGGGTTGCTCGATGAGCTTCTTCACTTCCGCGAGGAAGCTGGCGGCCACGGCACCGTCCACGACACGGTGGTCGCAGCTCACGCCCAGGTTGATGCGGAGGCCGGGAACGATCTGGCCGTTCTTGACGACGGGCTTCTCGATGGCGGCACCGACGGAGAGGATGAGGGCCTGCGGCGGGTTGACGATGGCGTCGAAGCTCTCGATGCCCCAGGCGCCGAGATTCGAGACGGTGATGGTGCCGCCGTCGAATTCGCTGGGCTTGAGCTTCTTCTCCTTGGCGCGTGCGGCCATGTCCTTGACCTCTTTCGAAATCTGCAGGACGGATTTGGTTTCGGCCTGTTGGATCACCGGGGTGACGAGGCCGTCTTCGACCGCGATGGCGACGGCGAGGCCGACATGCTTGAAGCTGACGATGTGGTCGCCGGCGAAGGAGGCATTCACGGCCGGCACGGCGACGGTCGCGTTGATGACGGCTTTCAGCACGAAGTCGTTCACGGAGTACTTGTTGCCGTGGGTGAGCTCGGCCTGCGCGTTGATCTGCTTGCGCAATGCCATGAGCGGGGCTGCATCCGCTTCCACGTGGAGGTAGAAGTGCGGGATGGTCTGCTTGGAGGTGAGAAGGCGGGAGGCGATGACCTTCCGCATGGAGGAGAGCTCGATGCGGGAATCGCCGTCCTTGGCGGTCGGCAGGATGGCGGCGGCGGCCGGTGCGGGTGCCGCGGCAGGAGCTGGCGCGGCAGTGCGGGCCTTGGCGGCGGCGGCGAGTCCCGCGGCAGCGGAGGCTTCGCTGGACTTCGCGGCGGGCTTCGAGCCCTTGGCGGCTTCGACATCGGCGCGGACAATCCGTCCGGCAGGGCCGGTGCCGCTGAGGGAAGAGAGATTGACACCGAGTTCCCCGGCGACCTTGCGGGCGAGCGGGGAAGCCTTGATGCGCTCGCCGTCATCGGACTTCACCGGGGCAGATGCTGGAGTGGAGGCAGCGGTTGCCGTTGTGGCGGTTGCCGTGGCGGTTTTTTCTGCTGCAGGAGCAGCGGCGGGAGCGGGAGTGGCATTGTCACCATCAAGGATGGCGATCACGCCGTTGACGGCTGCCTTTTCTCCTTCTTGAACGAGAATTTCGGTCAGGGTGCCTTCGTCGAAGGCCTCCATTTCCATCGTGGCCTTGTCGGTTTCAACTTCCGCGAGGATATCGCCGATTTCGACGGAATCGCCGACTTTCTTGTGCCACTTGATGAGGGTGCCCTCGGTCATGGTGTCCGAGAGCTTTGGCATTTCGATTTGGATGGCCATGGATCTGATGGAAAAGGGAGTGGGGCGGGGCGAGATTGGGGAAACGGAAAGGGTTTTCCAGTCTTTTCCCCGGTGCTCAGCCTTTGGTGACGCGGATGATTTTGCCTGCGGCCACCGCGAAGTTCAGCCGGTCGGGCCGGTGGTCCTTCGTCACGGGGCGACCTTGGCCGTCTTCCTCGATGATGCGCCAGCGGATTCCCGCCTTGTCGGCGCGTGCCCCCGCTTCTTCCACGGTCATGCCGAGGTAGGAGCCGACGTCAGCGGGATCGGCGGTTGCTGGTTCGGGCGGTGATTCCGGTGCCGGCTTCGATTCCCGCTGCTGGCAGGCGGCGAGGCTGAGGCAGACTGCGATTGAAAGCGTTTTTCTCATCCCGACGGATGCGGCCGGGCCCGGGGTGGGGCAAGGGGAAAAAAGAAAGCGGGGGCCCGGGTGGACCTCCGCTTCCTCGGAAAAGATTTGCGGGTAGCGAGAATTACTCGACCACGATCTGCTTCATCGTCGGGATGAGGCCGACATGGGGGCTGCCGGTGCCGCCCTGGGTGGTGGCCATGCGGCGTGCCGCGGTGGTGTCGGAGCCGCAGCAGCCTTCATTGAGGCAGTAGAAGCGGACGCAATCCGGGCAATCGATGCGGACCTTCTTGGTCACCGTCTTGTAGCGCGGGACCTTGGTTTCCTTGACTTCGGTCATGCCGCTCTTGGCATCGACGACCACTTCCTCGCGCACGATGTCGTAGCCGCAGAGTTTGCGCTGGTAGGTTTCCTCGGTGTAGCCGGCGGTGGCGCTGTTCCAACCGAACATGGAGCAGCAGGACGAGAGACCCATGGAGAGGGCCACGAGGGGCAGGATCAGGAGCAGGTTTTTCATGATGGTAGTCGGTTAGAAGAGGCAGCAGCACGAGGTGGCCGCGAGGCAAAGACCTACAAGGCCGACGAGGGCAAGAAGTTTGGTCATGTTGCTAGAATGCTAGAAGTGACTTGTTCCGTGGCAATGAAAAAGCCGCGGGAATCAGCGTAAAGACAGGACTTTTTCGACAATCCGGCGGGGATTCGGAAGCTGTTCGTCCTCGATATGCTGGGAGTATATCGCCGGTGCATCCATTGTGGTGACACGCTTGATCGGCGCGTCGAGGTAGTCGAAAGCTTCGTCCTGGATCAGGTGGGAGACCATGGCGGAAACGCCGCCGAAGCCCTTCGACTCATCGACGAGGACGACGCGGTTGGTCTTTTTGACCGTCCTGAGGATGGCTTCCACATCGAGCGGGCGGATCGAGCGGAGGTCGAGGACGTCGGCTTCGATGCCGTGCTGCTCCTTCAGGGTCTCCGCGGCTTCGAGGGCGTGGATGATGGAGCGGCCGTGACCGATGATCGAGACGTCCTTGCCCTCACGCTTCAGGTCCGCGACGCCGAGGGGGATGACGAAGTCGCCCTCGGCCGGATCCGGCACCTCGCCGGTCATGCCGTAGAGGCGGGTGTTTTCCATCACATAGACCGGATCGTTGTCGCGAATGGCCGCCTTGATCAGGCCCTTCGCATCGGCGGGGGTGGCGGGAGCCACGACCTTGAGGCCGGGGAAGGCGGCGAAGAGGCCTTCGGGGATGTGGGAATGGGTGGCACCGACATTGGTGCCGCCGTTGGCCGGACCTCGCATCACGATCGGGCAATTGATCAGGCCGCCGGACATGTAGCGCACGCAGGCGGCGTTGTTGACGAGCTGGTCGAAGGCGACGGAGTGGAAGGACCAGAACATCAGCTCCATCACCGGGCGGACGCCGAGCATGGAGGCGCCGATTCCCATGCCGATGAAGCCGGCCTCGGAGATCGGGGTATCGACGATGCGCTTGTCGCCCCACTTTTTCCAGAGGCCTTCGGTCACCTTGTAGGCACCGTTGTACTGGGCGACTTCCTCGCCCATGATGACGACGTTCGGGTCGCGGGCGAGTTCCTCGTCGAGGCCTTCACGGAGAGCTTCGCGGTAGGTGAGCGTGCGGGACATGAATGATGGATGCTGGGAAATTGGAAGGATTTACTACAAGTACCGTAGTTTGGCTCAGTCGGTGAAGAAATGGCGGCCGAGCTTGGAGGCGGCGGTGTTGTTGTCGGTTTCCCAGTACACGTCCGACATGATATCCCCGATGGCGGGGGCGGGGGACTCCTCGGCGAACTTCACGGCTGCGGCCGCCTCCGCGGCTGCCTCCTTGTCGATGGCGTCGAGTTGTTCCTCGGTGATGATCCCTTCCCCGGCCAAGCGTTTGCGCCAGAGGCGGATGGGGTCGAAGTTGGTCTTATAGTTCTCGATCTCCTCCGGGGTGCGGTACTTCTTGGCATTCGCGTCGGCGACGCTGTGGCCGTAGTAACGGTAGGTGTTGATCTCGAGGATGGAGGGCTTGTGCTGCTTGCGGGCGCGCTCCATGGCGATGTGGGTCTTGGCGCGGACCTCATAGACGTCGGAGCCGTCGATCACGTCCCACTCCATGTCGTAGCCTTCGGCGCGCTGGGCGAGGCAGCCGCGGTAAGAAGAGGAACGTTTCTGCGAGGTGCCCATCGAGTAGCCGTTGTTCTCGATGATGTAGACCACCGGGATTTCGAAGAGGGCGGCGATGTTGAGGGATTCGTGGAAGGCGCCCTGGTTCACGGCACCGTCGCCGAGGTAGCAGAGGGCGCAGCCTTCCTTGCCGAGGTACTTGAGGCCGTAGCCGAGGCCGAGGCCGAGGGGGGTCTGGCCGCCGACGATGCCGTGGCCGCCCCAGTAGTTCTTGTCGGGGGCGAAGAAGTGCATCGAGCCGCCCTTGCCCTTCGAGCAGCCGGTGGCCTTGCCGAAGAGTTCGGCCATCAGTTCGTTCATGCCCATGCCCACCGTGAGCGCGTGGCCGTGGCAGCGGTAGGCGGTGATGTTGTGGTCGTTTTCACCGCAGAGGGAGAGCGTGCCGACGGCCACCGATTCCTGGCCGATGTAGAGGTGAAGGAAGCCCCCGATCCGGCCGGCATTGTAGTACTTCAGGGCGGTTTGCTCGAAGCGGCGGATGCGGACCATCTTGCGGAAGAGCTCGATCTTCTGCTCGGCGGTCAGGGCCTTGTTGACCGGGGAACCGGAGAAATCGAGACGCGGGGAATCGGCAGTGACGGTTGACATGGGCGGCGCGGTGATAGAGGCGGGGACAGGTTTGGAGCAAGAACTTATCGGGTCTGCTGCAAGGCGGCGGCGGGTTTCGGCGCGGGGCTCCAGGAGAGCCGGGCAAGCAGGAAGAGCGCCGTGAAGAGGACATTCGCCGCGGCGAGATTCCGGAGGAAGACCCAGGAGGGAAGGGCGTCGATGGAGCGGCCGGTCCAGAGGGACTGCCAGAGGCCTTCGAGGGACTTCGCGTAGGTCGGATCCGCAGCCCAGATGAAGGTGTTGGTCACGAGGTGGAAGAGGAGGGCGGACACGACCCCGGCTGCCAGCATCAGGGCGGGGGAAGGCGACTTGCGGAGCGGCCCGGCGGCCAAGGCGGTGATGCCCAGGACGGTGAGGAAGGCGAGGGCGGTACCGCCGCCGCTGGCGAAGGGGTGGTAGCCTTGGAGCATGCTGGCGATCGGGTTGCTGACCAGCCATGCGACCACGGGGAGGGCCCAGGCCTTCATGCCGCGGAGGAAGACGAAGCTACAGAGGAACAGGGCGGGGAGCGGCTGGAAGTTCGGCAGTTCTTGAGAAAAGGCGGCCCCCAGGCAGCGGAAACCGACCAGCAGGAGGGCCAGCACAAGCACGGGAATCCAAGGACGTTGCATGCCTTTTCCCTGCCTGATCGGGCGGGGTCCGGCGAGCCGAAAATGCGCGAGCTTGCCAGCGGGGGCCGCGGCGGTTTCAGATGCTCTGCATGGACTGGGAGCCCTTGATCGAGGCGGCGTGGCGGGTGCGGGAGCGGGCACATGCGCCCTACTCGAAATTCCACGTCGGGGCGGCGCTGCTGGTTGAAGGGAAGGTGTTCACGGGTTGCAACGTTGAGAATCTTTCCTTCGGGCTGACGATGTGTGCCGAGCGGGTAGCGGTGGGCGCGGCGGTGGCGGCGGGGCTGACCAAGCTGGAGGCGGTAGCCGTGGTGGCGGATACGGGGGTGCCGATCTCGCCGTGCGGGGCATGCCGGCAGGTGCTGGCGGAGTTCGGGGATCCGCTGGTGTGTCTGGCGAACCGGGAGGAGAGATTGGTGTTCCGGTTGTCGGAATTGCTGCCGCGGGCGTCGGCGGGGATTTTGGACACACCTTCCACACTTGGGGATTGAGAACGGCTGCGCAGTTCCACGTGGAACATTGCGGCCGGTCTTGTCGTGGGGCCGGTGAGCGGCTAGGGTCCGCGGCCCTAGCTCATGTTTCGCTATCCCAAGCGCTACGACGTCCTCGTCATCGGTGCCGGCCATGCCGGTGTGGAAGCCGCCCTTGCCGCCGCACGGCTGGGGGCGCAGGTGGCCGTGCTCACGCAGAATCTCGATACGGTGGGGCAGATGTCCTGCAATCCGGCGATCGGGGGGCTGGCCAAAGGCCACATGGTGCGGGAGATCGATGCGCTGGGCGGGGCGATGGGGCTGAACACGGATGCGACGGGGATCCAGTTCCGGATGCTGAATGCGTCCAAGGGTCCGTCCGTGCGGGCACCCCGGGCGCAGTGCGACAAGAAGGCTTACCAGTTCCGGATGAAGTGGGTGCTGGAGTCCACGCCCGGGATCGAACTGCACCAGGGGAATGTCGCCGATATCCTGGTGGAAGACGACCGGGTCACCGGGATCGCCACTTCGCTGGGGATGGTCATTGAAGCTTCGGCGGTCGTGCTTTCCGCCGGGACCTTCATGCGCGGGCTCATGCATGTCGGCCTGAAGAACGAGAAAGGAGGCCGGATGGGGGATGCGACCTCCACGGTTTCCGACTCCCTCAAGCGGCTCGGGTTCCACGTGGAACGTTTCAAAACGGGGACGCCCTGCCGCCTGAACGGGAGATCCCTTGATTTATCGGTCTGCGAGCGGCAGGACGGGGATACCCCCGCGCCTTTGTTTTCCTACCTCGCGGACACCTTGCAGCGGGGCGATAATGATCTTTTTACCCTGAATCCGTGGGGTCGAGAAGGGTTCCACGTGGAACAAATGCCCTGTTGGGTGACTTACACCAACCCGGCGACCCACGACATCATCCGGAACAATCTGGATCAATCCCCCATGTATTGTGGGGTGATCGAGGGGGTGGGGCCGCGGTATTGCCCCTCGATCGAGGACAAGGTGGTGCGTTTCGCGGAGAAGGAGCGGCATCAGGTGTTCTTGGAGCCGGAGGGGCGGCACACCCACGAGTATTACGTCAACGGGGTTTCCACCTCGCTGCCCTACGAGGTCCAGCTTGCCTTTCTGCGGACGATTCCGGGGCTGGAGAGGTGCGAGATCCTGAGGCCGGGCTATGCGGTGGAGTACGACTACTGCCCGCCGACCCAGCTTTATCCCACACTGGAGACCAAGCGGGTTTCCGGGCTCTATTTCGCCGGTCAGATCAATGGGACCTCCGGGTATGAGGAGGCGGCGGGTCAGGGGTTGCTAGCGGGGGCGAATGCGGCGCTGAAGGTGGCGGGGAAGCCGGATTTCGTGTTGAAGCGGGATCAGGCCTACCTCGGCGTGATGGTGGACGATTTGGTCACCAAGGGCTGCATCGAGCCCTACCGGATGTTCACCTCCCGGGCGGAGTTCCGTTTGCTGCTACGGCAGGACAACTGCGACCTGCGGCTCACGCCCTTGGCGGCCGAGGCCGGACTGGCAAGCGGGGAGCGGGTGCGCCGGGTCACGGAGAAGCAGCGCGAACTGGACCGGGCACTGAAGTGGTCGCGGCAGACGGTCCATGAGGGGGTGAAGGTCGATCACTGGTTCCGGCGCAGCGAGAATACTTGGGAAATGTTGTCCGAGGAGGTCCGCGGAGAGTTCCACGTGGAACTTTGGCCGTTGATCGAGACGGAGTTGAAGTATGAGGGACATCTGAACCGGCAGCAGGTGCAGGTCGAGCGGATGGCCCGGCACGAGGACAAGAGGATCCCGGCGGATCTGGATTACTCTGGCATCCGAGGACTGAAGAAAGAGGCCCAGATCAATTTCGCCCGGATCAAGCCTGCGACGCTGGGGCAAGCCGGGCGGATCACCGGGATCACCCCGGCGGACGTGGCGGTGCTGGCGGTGTGGTTGGAGAAGGGGAGGAGAGTGGAGGTTCCGGCGGAAGAGGCTTCGTGACTCAGATGAACTCCGGAATACACGGAACACAGGGAAGGGGGAAGATGGTGGCGGTCGTGGAACCTGCTTGGAAGGATGAGAGCATGTTTCCGCACTCGTCTGTTCTGGTTCGGCCTCCCGGGGATCGCCTTTCTGGCTTGGGTTTGGGTTGATTCGGTGAAAACCGCCCACGAGGTGAGCTGCCGTTGGATCCTCTTTGATCATTACGCGGGCATCGGACTCACCTCGTCGCCGAACCGAATGGGGGTCTGGATGGGAAGACCCTATATTGGTATTTTCGGGATGCCCTATTCCGGCGTCCGGTGGCACCGTAGCTCCGTGTCGCCCGACAGAACCCGAATCGACAAGCCAGGGCCTTGGGAGGCCCGAGTGGAGGGCATGGATCGGGCTAGGTTCGGGTCGTCTCCGATTCTTGGTTCGTTATCACTGTGTACTTGGGAGTTTGGATCGGCCTGACGTGGTGGAGGGTCCGAAGGAAGGTGCGGTTGATAAGGGCGGTGACGCCCTCGTGATTCGCAGCGGAAGGCGTGAGTCCGGGCCGCCAGCGTCCGCAACCCCTTCGGGGTAGATGATGAGCGGGGCCTAATCCCGGGGTAGGCGGCTCCTTCGTCGCGCGCCAACCCCGGGCTTTGGGGCTCAACGGCGTTGCCGTATGAACGTGGAGAGAGCCGTTGGGAGCAACGCGAGGCGGATCGTGGTGTCGGCGGCCCCTTCAGGGCACGATCCCTTTTGTCGCCGACCCAAGGTTGCGCTTCGCTTACCTTGGGCTATCGCCTTGCCGCCCCTTTGGGGCTTTAGAGGTGCACCCGGCTCAGGCGCCGACGAGGCGGAGCCAATTACTAAGATTATAGTAATTGGTGACGCGGGCGATCTTGCCATCGCGGATTTCGAAGAAGGCGCCGACGCGGAGGCGGTAGGTTTGGCCGGTGGCTTCGGGGAGGCCTGCGTCGGTGGCGAGGTATTGGCCGCGGATGTGGAATTCGGCGGCGGCGCGGGCGGGGTCGGTGGAAGAGAAGACGACGAGGTCCTCGACGGTTTCCTTGTAGCAGCGGTCCATACGCTGGAGGAAAGCGCGGAAGTCGTCCTTGCCGGTTTCGACGCCGCCTTCGTTGATCTCGTGGGCGACGTCGTCGGTGAGCATGGCGAGGAGGGCTTCGCGGTCACCGGAGTTGAAGGCGGCGTAGTAGGATTGGATGAGCATGGCGGAAATCATTAATCACTAGTCTTCCAATCACACATCGAAGTGCGGCGGGACCAGTTTGCTAGTTTTCAGTGTGCAGTTTTCAGGTAAAGGCGGGGAAAGACAGATGCCGAGTGATCAGTGAGCAGTGATCAGTGGGAGAAGCCCGCTACTTGAAGTGGTCCCAGCCGCCTT
>CAMLOZ010000096.1 GCA_946481625.1 uncultured Haloferula sp.
CAAGCGCGCGAGTTCGTGGCCGCGAGCTTCCGGGAGGATTTCGATTACTACGTGCATCGAAGCGAGGGGGCGCTCTTCCTCTGGCTCTGGTTCCCGGGACTGCCAATCAGCTCGCGCGAACTCTACGAGCGCCTCAAGAAGCGCGGCGTGCTCATCATCTCCGGCCACTACTTCTTCTTCGGTCACGAAGACGAGTCATGGCGCCACCGCCACGAGTGCCTGCGCATGACCTTCACCATGGACGAGGGTATCGTGAAGCGGGGAATTCAGGCAATCGGGGAGGAAGTGCGGCGAGCGCATGAAGAAGCGCGGGAGCCAGCGGCCGTGTAGGCCCTCAGATGCTCGCCCGCACCTCGCGCGCGATCCGCATCACGGCCTCCATCGAGCGCGCGGCATTCGCCATCCACTCCTGGCCGAAGCCCTCGAAGCCGAGCGGCTTGGCGGTCGCGCAGAGCAACACCGCGAGCACGAGTTGGTTCGCGAGGTAGATGATCACCAGCGAGAGGAAAGTGCCGTTTTCCTTCAGGTCCGGCTGGTCGCGCGGGATCATCCACAAGGTCCACAGGAGGTGGAAGGCCCAGAAGAACCCGACGAAGCCGAAGAGAATTTTTTCCGAGACCGGCGGAAGGTCGACCACCAGCCCCAGCAGACCGTGGATGATCACACCGACCACCGACCAGAGAGGCACGAAGTAGGGCGACAGCGCGATCGCGATATTCGTTTTGTCCGTGGTCACGTAGCCGCCGTCGAGGCTCACGCCCCAATCGCTCACCCGGCCGCGGAAGGCCCAGATGAAAAGGATGTGCGTGAGCTCGTGGCCGAGCACATACAGATAAAGGAAGAAGGACCTCAGCAGGCCCGAGAAGAACCAGCCCGTCATCAGCACCACGCCGGTCGCGAAGTACCAGAAGGCCGGCATCTTCCAGAAACCGTGATCGAGCGTAGCGTTCGAGAACTGCGAGAAGAAGGTCCAGGAGGTGATCCAGCAGAAGGGCAGCAGAAGAAAACCGAGCACCCAGCGGCCCATGCGCGTCGCAACACGCGGAGGCGGCTCCATGTAGCCCGCCGTCGCCGAGAAGGACGCGCGGATGTTCTTGAACTCGCGCTGGTTCAGCCGGCGGTTCACGCGCTCATGCGCGCGGGCGTTTGCACGGCTGATCGCCTCCGTAAAGCTCTGGCGCCGGCGGGCACGGTTGCCGCCGGTGGTGGTCGAGCCGAGCCGGATCTGCTTCTTGGGGGTCCTCGCCATGGCGCGGACCTCGATTACTTTGGTTTTCTTAATGAATCAAGCGTGATCGCTGTTCATACGATCTTGAGGCGGGCGAGGTCCTGGGTATCGACCAAGCCGACCGCCATGCCCTCGTCATCCAGCACCACGACATCATCAACCCTATGAGATCCAATCGTTTGCAATGCTTCCACGGCCAGGGAAGAGGCGCTCACGCTGATCGGGTGGCGGGTCATGAAATCCGCCACCGGCTTGTCCCCCACCAAGGGATCGCTCTGGTAGCAGCGGGCAAAATCGCCATGCGTGAAGATCCCCGCCAAACGACCGTCCTGCTCGGTCACGACGCAGGCACCCGCCCGGGCGGAGGACATCGCGACCAGCGCATCGCGGACCGAGGAGGCCAGGGGCACGGAGGCGAGTTGGTCGCCGGCGCGCATGATATCGGAGACGCGGGTGAGCAGGGCCCGGCCGAGCGCGCCGCCGGGGTGATAGCGGGCGAATTGCTCCTCGGTGAAGCCGCGCGCCTCCAGCAGCACCATGGCCAATGCATCTCCCATCACCAGCATGGCGGTGGAGGACGAAGTGGGGGCAAGGTTCAGCGGACAGGCCTCGCGATCGACGGAAGTGTCGAGCACCACGTCGCTATGCTCGGCAAGAGTTGAACGCGGATTACCCGTCAACGCGATCAAACCGACATCGAAGCGCTTCACGTGGGGCAGGAGATCGAGCAGCTCGACGGTCTCGCCCGAGTAGGAAAGCAGGAGCACGGCATCGCCGTCCGAGACGAGCCCGAGATCGCCGTGAAGGGCGTTCTGGGAATTCAGCACCACGGCGGTCGCGCCCGTGGAGTTCAGGGTTGCCGCGATCTTGTGGCCGATATTGCCCGACTTGCCGATGCCCACCACCACGATCTTGCCGCGGCGGTCGAGCGTCTCATGCAGGATCTCGACGGCGCGCGCGAAGCCATCCTCAAGCCGGTTCGCCATCCGCTGGAGGGCGCCGGTTTCGATCTCGATGACTTGCCGCGCTTTGGCCAGGAAATCCATGCGCGGAGCATGAGCGGGCGGGAGTCTCAGGGGAAACGAGAAATTGCCGGATCCTGATCCGGCCAAACGGTTCAAAGCCTCGGGTCCACCGGCTCGCTTTCCATCGCCAGCACCGCCAGCACGCATTCATGCACCTCTCTCAGGGGGCGACGGGCGACGAAGCGGGAGAGTCCCTCCAGGCCGAGGGCGAATTCGCGCTCGGCCATCGAGCGCTTGTGGCCGAGGCCGCGATCCCTCAGACGGGCGAGATGTTCGGGATGATCGTATTCCGGGCCGTAGATGATGCGCAGGTACTCGCGGCCACGGCATTTCACCGCGGGCTGGATCAAGCCACGCGGACCCTTCGCGATGAAGTCGCGAGGCTTCACCACCATGCCTTCGCCGCCGGCAGCCGTAAGCTCCTCCCACCACCGGACGGCCATCGCCACCGCTGCCTCGTCGGCCAAAGGAACTTCACGCCAGCGGGTAGCCTGGAAGAGATCGGGGTCGGCGACATTCAGGCGCTCCGCAAGGGTCATGTGCCAGATGTGATCCCGCCCGGCGAAGGTCGTTCCCTCGCCTGCCAGGAAATGGAATGGCGCGAGCTTCAAGCCTTCCAGCCCTTCGACCTCCCAGCAGTAGTGCCGGTAGGCTTCGCGATAGCGATCCAGCATCGCGAGCCGGGAGGCATTGCGGTCCGACATCGACGCAAGGTTCTTCCGAGCCTCCGCCTCCAGCATTGGATTGCCAGCGACACTCACGGCGGTGGCGACAGAGGTCGCATGGGCAATGCCGGCGGCTCCCACCGCCGCATACTGCGATTGCAGCAGTTCCATCGCCTTCGCCGACCAGGGCATCAGCTCGCAATCCAGGCAAAGCCAATCCGTCGCAAGTTCCTCCCAGAGGCCGGAGACCTCCAGTGCCGCGGCCAGACGGTCCAGCAAGGCATGCTCGATGGACGGGTCATTGAAAAAAGGTCTGCCCGTCCGCGTATAGATGACGCCAAGGCGCTCCTGCTTCAGGCCGAACCGAGTCACGGCAAGTGCGGGATCGCGACAGACCACCGCGACGGACCGCGACCCCATGTGCTTCTCCTCGCAAATGACGGTGCCCACCTCCTGCCCCCGGAAGTAATCGAAGGCTTCCTCCGGCCGCTCCAGCCAACCGTCCTGCTTGCTGGTGCCGCAGGGCGACATGGTCGGTGGCAGATACACCAGCCAGCGCGGATCGACCGAGAAGCGGCTCATCACCTCCAGGGCGGCGAGCACGTTCTCCTCTTTCACGGTGATCGCCGGACGCAGCGCGGTATCGATGAAGCGTTTGCCGCGGAGATCGTCGAGATCAAGAAGGCGGTCGTGCGCGAGTTGGGCATCCGGGCCGCTTTCGGGAAGCAGCGGCCGGACCGGCTCGGCGTACGTGCGCAAGGCAGGAACGGCCACTATTTCCAGCTCCGGGTAACGCAGGGCGGTCAGGGCACCGCCGAAACAACAACCGGTGTCGATGTTCACCGTGTGGTTGAGCCAACGCGGGGCGGCAAAGGGGGTGTGCCCGTACACCACCAGCGCCTTGCCGCGGTAGTCGCGGGCCCAATCGAGCCGCTCGGGCAAGCCATATTCATCGCGCTCGCCGGTGGTTTCGCCGTAGAGGCAGAACTCGCGCACCTTGCCCGAACCCCGGCCTTGCATCTCTTCCTTCAGGCCGGCGTGAGCCACTACCAGCTTGCCATCGTCAAAAACATAGTGACTCACCAGCCCATCGAGGAACTCCGTGAGATCGCGGCGGTCGATGGGGTCCGCTTCGAGCTGTGCCACCGTTTCCGCCAGACCGTGGGTGAGCTGTACGTGCTTGCCGTTCAGCCAGCGCAGGAACTTCGTGTCGTGATTGCCCGGCACGCAGATCGCGTTGCCCGCCTTCACGGAAGCCATCGCGAGACGCAACACGTTCGGCGAGTCCGGGCCGCGGTCCACGAGATCGCCGACGAAGACGAGCCGCCGTCCCTCGGGATGCGACACGACGTGCTCGCTCGCGGAATAGCCGAGCTTCTCGATCAAACCAAGCAACTCCTCGTAGCAACCGTGGACATCGCCAACGATGTCGAACGGACCATGGTCCTGCTTGCGGTTGTTCCAAAGCGGCTCGCGCTCGATTCCTTCGACCGCATCGACCTCCTCCTGGCTCTTGAAGAAGACGATGGTGCGGAAGCCCTGTGTCTTCAGGTTGCGCAGCCCCTGGCGCAGCAGCGCCGATTGACGCTTCACCACGTTCGGCCCGAAGTTCCGGTCGGCGCGCGTGGCATTGCGTTCGTGGCAAACGCTTTCCGGAATCTTGAAAACCAGTGCGGCCGGCAGGAAATGGTACTCGCGCGCCAGCGCCACCAGAGTGGCGCGTGCCGCCGCATCCACGTTGGTGGCATCCACTACCGTCAACCGGCCAAGCGCAAGGCGCTGCCGCACGATGAAATGCAAAAGCTCGAATGCCTGCGCGCTGACCGTCTGGTCGTTCTCGTCGTCGGAAACGATGCCGCGGCATGCATCCGAGGAGACGATCTCCGTGGCCTTGAAGTGCCTCCGCGCGAACGTGGACTTCCCCGACCCGGAAGGTCCGACGAGGAGAACAAGCGAGAGCTCTGGAAGGCGGAGGGTCATTTTCAACTGTTTCTCGCGAATACCGCCATCTGGCTCGGCGCGCCGTGTTCCGCATGCTCTTCGCCCAACGGCTCGAACGCGACGGCATAGCCGTGCGTTCCCGCGACCCGCGACGCCCAATCCCGGAACTCCGCGCGCGTCCACTCGAAGCGGTGATCCGCGTGACGCATGGCGCCGGGCTTCATCCCTTCAAAGAGCACGTTATACTCGCGGTTGGGCGTCGTCACGATGACCGTGCGCGGCGCGGCATCGGCGAAAACGACTTCCTCCAGCGAATCGAGCCGGTCGGCATCGAGGTGCTCGATGACCTCCACCAGCGCGGCGACATCGTAGCCGCGCAAGCGCGAGTCACGATAGACGAGCGAGCCGAGGAATATCTCCACCCTGCCCTGCCGCTTGAAGGGCGGAATGCGCTCCATCCTCTCGTGCGCGATTTCCAGCACGCGGCTGGAAACGTCCATCCCGATGATCTTCGGAATCTTCGTTTGATGTAGCAGGCGGCGCAGCAGTTTGCCTTCGCCGCAACCGAGATCGATGACCGAGGCGGGCTGCAAGCTCGCGATGAGATCCGCCACCCGGTCGAGACGCTGCTCGTGCAGCGAGAGCTTCTTCCCGACCTCAGGCTCCTTCGCCTCATCCACTGCTCGGGCGGCTTCTTCATCGCCCTCTCCCTCCGGCTCCGGCACAAGCCGTTCCAGCGCCTCGCGGGCCAGACGCGCCTGATACTTCAGATAGCGCCGCACGATCCAGTCCTTCTCCGGGTGATCCGTGAGCCAGCCCTCGCCCTTGGCAAGCAGCTTGTCGATCTCCTCGCGGCCGACCCAGTAGTGCTTGGCGCGATCGAGCGCCCCGATGAGCACGAAGAGATGCTTCAGCAAGACATGAAGCCGCGTGGTGGCCCGCAAGACCAGATGATGGTAGCGGCTCCCGTCCCACGACGGGAATGCGGGATCCAAGGGCAAGCGGTGCATCTCGACCGTGTAGCCGAGAGGTTCGAAAAGCCGCTTCAAGATCTCACCGTCCCCCGCCGGCACGACCGGCAGCACGACCTCGAGATCCATCGGGCGGTCCACCAACTCCGGGCGCTTGGTGCAGCGCCCGTTGAGCGCCGTGCCGTATGCCCGCGCGATCGCCACCGAAAGGAAGGACGATGCCGCATAGGGCCGGTCGTTCACGTACTGGCCGAGCGCCCATCCGCCCTGCCGCGCACCCGCGGAACGCACCATGTCGATCGGATCCACCTCGACCAGCAGCACCGCCGTACATTCGGCTTCGCCGACGACGGGATAGAACACCGTGCCCTTGCCGAACGCCAGTTCCACCTCGTGACAACGGGCCGGATGCTTGTGCAGCAAGTGGCCGAGGTCCGTGGCTTCGGGGCTACGGTTGGTGATGGATAGCAACAAGGTCCGGTCGGTCTAACCGGAATCCGGCATCCGGGCAAGTTCACAGCGGGATCAATTGCCCGACTTTCATCCCAGCGGACCCAGCAGATGCGAAAGCGTCTCGGCATCGATCTTGAGCTTCGAGGTGTCCTCCGAGAGCAGCGCCTCCACCAGCGCGGACTTGTGCTTCTGCAATTCCAGGATGCGCTCCTCGATGCTGCCGCGGCAGACGAGCTTGTGAACGAAAACCGGCTTGGTCTGTCCGATGCGGTGAGCGCGGTCCGTCGCCTGGTTCTCCGCGGCGGGATTCCACCAGGGATCGTAGTGGATCACCGTGTCGGCGGCTGTTAGATTGAGACCGGTGCCGCCGGCCTTGAGCGAGATCAGGAACACGGGAACTTCTCCGGTTTGGAATTCCTTCACCAGCACGGCGCGGTCCTTTGTCTGGCCGGTGAGCTTGAGATGCCGGATCTTCTCCTTCTCCAGATGCTCCTGGATGAGCGCGAGCATCGAGGTGAATTGTGAAAAGATCAGGATGCGCCGACCTTCTTCCAGCAGGGTCGGCAGCAGTTCCCCGGTGAGGTAGTCGAGCTTCGCGGAGTCCGTCACCTTCCGTGCGGCGGGGGTCTTGAGAAGCTGCGGGTGGCAGCAGATCTGCCGCAGCTTCAAGAGCGCATCGAGCACGATGATGTGCGATTTCGCCAAGCCCTTCTCCGCGATGGCCTCGCGCACGCGCTTGTCCATCGAGGCCCGCACGGACTCGTAGAGATCCGTCTGCTTCTTGCTGAGATCGATGCCGTGGATGATCTCCGTCTTCGCCGGCAGCTCCTTCGCCACCTGATCTTTCGTACGTCGCAGGATCAGCGGCGCGACCCGCCGGTTCAGCGCGAGTTGGGCATCGTGCGAACGGTCGCGCTCGATCGGTTTGCGGAACTGCGTGTTGAAGGTCTTCTCGTCCGCGAGGAAGCCGGGCATCAGGAAACGCATCAGGCTCCACAGCTCCCCGAGGTGATTCTCGATGGGCGTGCCGGAGAGGCAGATGCGGTGCGCGGACTTCAGCTTGCAGGCGCTCTGCGCGGTGAGCGCCTTCGGGTTTTTGACGTGCTGCGCCTCATCGAGGACGATCGTGTGCCATTCCCGCTTCGACAGCTCGTCGAAGTCGCGCACCAGCAGGGGGTACGACGTGAAGACCACTTCAGCTCCGGCGATCTTGTCATAGTCTCCGCCCCGTTTCGCACCGTGCAAGACGAGCGTCTTCAGCCCCGGCACGAATTTCTCCGCCTCCGCGGCCCAGTTCGGCACCACCGAGGTAGGTGCCACGACCAGCGACGGCCCGCCCTGCTCCGAGGCATGCTGCGCCGCGAGATGAGCCAGCGTCTGCAAGGTCTTCCCCAGCCCCATGTCATCCGCCAGGATCCCGTGCAGGCCATGCGAGGAGAGGAACTGCAACCAGCGGAAGCCCTCCTCCTGATAGTGCCGCAGGCTCGCCTTCACCCCGGCCGGGATCTCCACCGCCGGCAGCTCCCGGATGTCCTTCAGCCCCTTCCCGAGCCGCGCCAGCGCCCGCGTGGTCTCGGAGGAGTCGATCGCCAGTGAATCCGCCACGCCCGCCGCCGCCAGACGGTCCATACGCAGCGGCCCCTCTCCCGATCGGCCGAGGAAGAGATGCCTCACCTGGTCCACGATCTCCATCAATTGCCGCGCCGGGAAGCGCAGGAATCCATCCTCTTCTTTCTCGGCGGGCAGGAGGATGAACTCCGGCAGATCGGGTGAATCGGCAGGCGGGAAATTCCGCGCGATCGCACTCGCGATCACCGGGATCAGGCTGATGCGCTGGCCATCGATCTCATAGGTGACATCGAAGCGGAACCAGTCGATCCCGTGATCCGTCTCCGCCTCGATCGCCGGCACGAATTCCGTGACGTCCCTCAAGCTCAGCCCGCACTCCGGATCGACCTCGATCCGCCAGCCCTCGCCACGCAGCGCTTCGACCGCAGGCGAATCCAAAAGGTCGATCCAGTCCATCTCCGGCATCGTCGTCCGCTCCGCCGGAATATAGGAGCGGTGTGCCGCCGAGTCCGGCGGCCCCATCGGGTAAGTTTTCACGGCAGGGACCAATCCGGCCCGCACGAGTCGCGTCGCCGCCGCCCGTTCCGCCCTCGCATCGCGCGGCCAGATGACCCGCTTCCCGTCCTTCAATACCGAATGCTGCGCCACCGCGTGCTTGCCCATCGGCGGCATCTTCGGGCTATCGGCGTATTGGAAGCTCAGTTCGCCGACAATCGTTTCGATTTCGTGCCAGTAGTTCGCCAGTGTCCGGAGCCGCACGTGCAGACATGGCACCGGCGCGACGGCCGCGCGGGTCTCGGTCGGGATCTCGACAGGCGTGGGCAGAGTGGCCCCGGGGAGTGCTGAGAATCGCTCCACCAGCGACGGCAGGTTCTCCGCGCGAACCACCGGACCGCGTGTCCACGCGGACAGGACGGCGGAAGGCAGCGTGCTCTCCACCGGGCCGATCAATGCCGCCCCCGTGTCGAGGTACCGCGGCGGCACGGTGGCCAGCAGGCGCAATTCGCCGCGTAGCCCGCGCAGCACCGGCCGGGCGCTCCCATCGGGCAGGGTTTCCCACACCGCCTCCACCTTCTCCGCCGGCCCCCCGCTCAGCACCCGGTAGCCGGAAGAGCCCCGTCCGTCGTGGCTTTGCTTCCCGAAAAACAGACGGCCGGTCGCCAGTGCCCCGTCCAAAAGTTCATCCCAATCCGGACCATCCAGGGCCATGGTCCCCCAGCCGCCATGCTTCCTGAGCCGCTGGTGGTAGAGGGAACTCAAGATGATGTCCTCCCGCGCCATGTACTTCGGCGGGCGCGAGGGGTCGGCGCTCGCTTGGTTCGGCTGGATCCTCACCGTCCCGTCCTTGAGCCGGTTTGCCACCCTCATCGCGAACTGGAACCTCGAGCGGGGCGCCGCCCCCGTCTCTTCGATGCAATAGGCGAGGAACTTGCCATCGCTTCCCGGCTTGCCGGCGCTCGCCACCGGATTCGCCGTGCTCCGCGCGACCGTTTCGATCTCGTGCAACCAGGCACGGAGCGCATGGTCGGCCACCGTACCCGGCTGGCCCAAGAAGAACCCGCCACCTG